>JALRHN010000052.1 GCA_023259575.1 Candidatus Kapaibacterium sp.
AAAACGAATAACTATAAATAATTATCCGTTTTCATGCCAAATCTTTAAAGAAATATGGTTTTGATAACATTAATGTACAATAGCATCCCATAAAGCAATTCTAGATTGTAAAGCGGCTTTTACAGCATATTCAGCTTCTTTCCACTTTTCAGCATCATTACCACATAATTCCTGAACCATTTGTAATGCTAAATGTGAATGATGTCCACCATCAATATCAATATGCCTTTGTACATAATATTGTAATGTATCAAATTGAGAAGGATATTCTTTTTTCAATTCTTCAATTAATGGCAAAAACATATCTGGAATCAGGTCTTCACGGCCAAAAGTAAATACTGCTGCAATTATATGTGGCTTACCTGTTTTGATAACAGAAAATGTATGATGAACAAAATCTGATGCTGCTTTCGGTATTCTTCCAGATTGTAATGCTTGCTCTACACTTATTCCAGATTGTATGTCTTGAATAAATGAATTAATATTCTCCACATTGCAATCTGCTTCTCGCATAGCATCTAAATATAATTCAAAATGACTACATGCTTTGCCATTTTGATCTATATCACTCTCCTCTCCCAAGATTATCTCATTAATCAATACCCTAATTGCTGGATTACCCTTAGGAAGCCATGGTACTTGTACACATGTTAATTCTGCTTGTAGACTTTTTACTAAAGACATAAAATCCCAGACAGCAAATACATGATGTTCCATAAACTTCTGTAATGATTGCTTAGATTTTAAAGTAGAATAGAGTGGATGATTGATTAATTGTTGTACTAATTCTTTGGTTGAATTAACTAATTGGATGCATTCTGGAGACATAATATTTCGCTAATTAAAAGAAATCAAAACATATGAAATGCCTTGTTAGTTTCATTTCTTAACAAAAAAAGGTCAGCGAAATGCCGCTCTGATGTTGGAACTTCACCAGACCCCAGTATGCGACAAGTCACCGACCCTGTGCCCCCTTTATAAGGAACACTACAAATTACCATCTATACACAAGAGATATATTACACAAAATCTACTCAAAACATACTTTGTGTACGATTATGTCTTACTTTTTAACATATTTTCACATAGAATATGTAGTATTGCTATTCATAGTATTTCACATCATTCAAAATGTTTAATTTTAACTATGAATACTTCCATACATGATCCATATGCTGTTCTTAGAATACAATCATTCCGTCTGTTTTTGCTAGGTAGACTATTTTTAACATTAGCATTTCAGATTCAAGAAGTTGCTATTGGATGGGTATTATATGCAAGGACTGGGAATCCCTTAGTACTTGGTTTTACAGGACTTGCAGTTGCCATACCATATATAATAACATCTATGTTTTCTGGTTTGATTGCAGACACAAAGAACAGAAAATATGTAGTGATTTATGCTGTATTATTGATGTTATCATCATCAATTGCTTTATTATTCAAGCTATATTTTGATTCTACTACAAGTACACATACTATTGATATATTACCTTACTATGGTGTGTTATTTTTTGTTGGATTAGCCCGAGGTTTTATGGGACCTTCCTTACAGGCATTATGGGCTGATTTTATACCAAAAGAATTATTTCCAAATGGAGCTGCTTGGTCTGCTAATACATTTAATTTTGGGGCAGTAGCAGGACCCGCTTTAGGCGGATTAGTATTGGGCTTTTACGGTGCTAAGGCGGCTGCTATATTGACATGTTTTTTATTAATAAGTAGTGTTATTGCTTTCCTACAATTACGGTATCAAAAGGTAATCAGAGATATTAAGAAAGAACCATTAAAAGATAAATTACTAGCAGGTTTACGCTTTGTCTTTTCACATCAAATACTTGTAGGGGCAATGGCTTTAGATATGTTTGCAGTAATGTTTGGAGGAGCAATAGCATTATTACCAGCATTCGTTAAGGATGTATTATTAATGGGCCCAGAGGCATTAGGAATACTAAGAGCTGCACCATTTATTGGCTCATTGCTTATGGGTATATATTTGGCTCATCATCCACCATTAAAAAATACTGGTAAAATATTATTAATAAGCATAGCAGGATTTGGATTATGCATCATAGGTTTTGCTATGTCTACTAATTACCTGTTATCATTATTACTATTAGCGGCCAGTGGTTCATTTGACAATGTAAGTATGGTAATCAGAGGAAGTATTGCCCAAATGTTCACACCAGATGAAATGCGGGGTAGAGTTTCGGCTGTGAATGGCGTATTTATTGGATCATCAAATGAAATCGGGGCATTCGAAAGTGGATTAGCTGCATCATTAATGGGATTAATTCCTTCGGTAATTTTTGGAGGAAGTATTACAATAATAATCGTATTGTGTACTGCATTATTAATACCAGCCTTAACATCATTTTCTATTAGAGCATCGATGCAGAATAATCAAACATAAATAATTAAGTAATCTTCGTATTTTACACAGCAGCAATTACACTTCTACATATATCATAAAAGATACAATGAGTATAGAATCGAATGCAAAAGGAATAGTAATTCCAGGAATTGAAGCTAGAATACCTCCTTCTTTTACTTTAGGAATAGAAGAAGAATATATGGTTATCGATCCCCTAACATTTGACTTAAAATCTCATATAGATGTTGGTTTACTTCAAAAAAGTCAATTGTTATTGCATGAGCATGTTAAACCTGAAATGCATGGATCTATGCTTGAGATTGGTACAAAAGTATGTACGGATATCAAACAAGCAAAAGTAGAATTAACCAAAATGCGTTCTGTAATTTGGGGTTTGTGTCGTCAGAATGGCCTTCTATTAGGAGCAGCAAGCACACACCCATTTGCATTATGGGAAGAACAAGAAATCTATCCAGATGAGCGATATAAGGTACTTGTTCAAGATATGCAAATGCTAGCAAGATCATTACTTATTTTTGGTATGCATATACATATAGGTATAGAAGACAGAGAATTACAGATACAGATTATGAATGAAATGAGATATTTTTTACCTCATATATTAGCTATTTCTACTAATTCTCCTTTTTGGATGGGACACAATACAGGTTTAAAATCGTATAGATCTAAAGTATTCGAGAATTTTCCAAGAACTAATTTACCTGATGAATTTGCCAGTTATGCTGAATATCAATCATATGTCGATTTATTAATCAGAACAGGTTGTATAGATAATGCCAAGAAAATTTGGTGGGATATTAGGCCACATCCAAATTTTCCGACATTAGAAATTAGGATTTGTGATATTCCAATGCGAATTGAAGAAACCATTGCAATTGCTGCTTTATGCCAAGCATTAGCAAAAAAACTTTATACATTATATACCAAAAATTTGAGCTTTAGAAATTATTCACGAGCTTTAATAATGGAAAATAAATGGAGAGCAGTGCGATATGGTTTAGAAGGTAAAATGATTGATTTTGGAAAAGAAAAAGAAATCCCAACTAAAGACTTAATTCGAGAATTATTAGAATTTGTTGATGATGTAGTTGATGATTTAGGATCGAGAGAAGAGTTAAATTATATTCATCAGATATTGGAAAATGGTTCTGGAGCAGATAGACAATTAAGAATCTTTAATGAAACTGGAAAGTTTGAAGAAGTTGTAGCATATATTCACAAAGAAAGTACTTATGGTTTACATGAAAATGTAGGTTCATATTTAAAAGACTTCCAATAATAGTATATAGATTATGGCATTAATTCCTAAGAATCCTGATTTTAAGCAGACAATATTGAATCATCTTAAAAGACAGGAATTTATGAAAGCAATTGGATGTACTCTCACAGTAATTGAACCTGGATATGTTGAAGCAGAAATTCCTTTAGAAGTTATGCATCAGCAACAAATTGGATTAGTTCATGGAGGAGTAATTGCAACTATTGCAGATATTGCTGCTGGATTTGCTGGCTTTACACTTGTAGCACATAATGAACATACTGTAACAGCAGAAATTAAGATAAGTTATTTAAGAAAAGGAATTGGAACAAAACTCAGGTCTATTGGAACAGTTCTTAAAGCAGGAAGATCTTTCCATTTCTGCGAAGCACATGTTTATTGTACAGATTACGATGGCAAAGAACAATTAATAGCACATGCTACCACAACTATGGCAATAATCCAACCAACAATATGAGCTCAACTTCAAATCAAAAAGAATTTCTTCCTTCATTAGGATTAATCACAACCATATCTATAGTTGTTGGAGGAGTAATTGGTAGTGGTATTTTTAAAAAACCTGCTATAATGGCACTTCAGCTAGGATCTCCAGAATTATTGCTGGGAATTTGGGTTTTAGCTGGGGTATTAACATTATTTGGTGCATTAACCAATGCAGAAGTTGCAGGAATGATATCAGAAACTGGGGGACAATATGTTTTCTTTCAAAAAATGTATGGGAATTTCATAGCCTATTTATATGGATGGTCTATGTTTAGTGTTGTGCAAACCGCGTCTATAGCATCGATAACCTATATTTTTTCTGATTCTGTTAATGCGCTTTTTCCACTTCCTCATTTATCATCTCAAACAGAAGCTTTAAGTATATATATACCTTTAATTGGGGCTATCCATCCATTACAAGACATTGGAGTTAAAATACTTACAGCAATTGTTATTTTATTATTAACCGCCATAAATTATCGTGGTGTAGCTCTAGGAGGCAAGGTTCAGGTTGTATTTACCACATTAAAAGTTGCGGCTTTAGGATTCATTGTCTTATGTGCTTTTGCAATAGGAAATGGAAGCTTTTCTCATTTTTCTTTAGACAGTATTAATACAGATGGTAGTTCAGCAATTCCACAAGGATGGGACTTATTAAGTGCTATCGTAATGGCATTATCTGGAGCTTTTTGGGCATATGATGGCTGGAATAATATCACATATATTGCAGGTGAGGTAAAAAATCCTTCTAAGAATATTCCTAAAGCTTTATTTACTGGTATGATGATTATCATAACTGTTTATGTACTTATAAATGCAGCTTATTTATATATAATGCCTGTTCAATCTATGGCTTCATCTCAATTAGTAGCCGTTGATATTACTAAATTGATCATTACTTCTTTAAATCCTTCATTAGCATATCTAGCAACCGGCTTCGTTGCAATAGCAATTATGATTTCCACATTTGGCGCCTCAAATGGTACAATATTGGTTAGTAGCAGAATATATTATGCAATGAGCAAACAAGGACTATTTTTTCCTTCTTTAGGAAATATTCATCCTATATTTAAAACACCTGCAAATGCATTAATTATTCAAGGTATCTGGAGCAGCATATTAGTATTTAGTGGCACTTTTGATACTTTAACTGATATGTTGATCTTTGTTTCATGGATTTTTTATGCCCTTGGTGCATTTGGAATTTTTATTTTAAGAAAAAAAATGCCTGATACCCCAAGACCATATAAAGTATGGGGCTATCCATTTATCCCTGCAATTTTTACCATTTTTGCATTTTTGTTTGTTGTCTATACAGTATACAATGATATTGACATGTATAATAAAGGCATAAATCCTATTATTAATTCTGTGTTTGGATTATTACTTGTTGCCTTAGGAATTCCATTCTACTTGTATTTTCAACGCAATAAAGCGGTTAATTGATTATTCATCAAAAGAACTTCTATGAAAACTACTTTGGCCGTCTATTTTGGTATTGACAGAACATATGCTGCAATCTTTTCTCAGAATGCCCAAGGAATTGAAGTATTGCATATCGGCATTTTTCCTCAGATACTTCAAAAACCAGAAGATATTCAAGCGATTGCTTCTCTGTTAAAAAAGGAATTTGCTCCGTTTTCTAGCATGATTCAGGAATGTCATTTTAGTATTCCAATAGAAAAAGTATTTATTTATCAACTACCGCCAACAGCAATTGAAAATACGGAAGAGATTAAGGCAATGTTGGCACATGAAATTAGACAATCTTTACCCGATGCTGTATTATCTGATTTTGATATTTATATTATTCCGGGTTCAACTCCCTCTGTTCCAGCTCCTTATTTATTGGCTATTCTAACTGAACAAGCATATATTCAGATGTGTAAACAAGCTTTGTCTATCTTTAATGTACCTATAGAATATGCTCAAAATTCTCAATTTGCGGCCCATTCAGCATTTGCATATAATTATCCGGAATATGCAGAAAAAACAGCAGTTATTTTTGGTGTCCAAGAGAAATTTATGGATGTAAGTGTTATACATAACAATCAGTTAGCATTTTACTCCCTCTTTGGCATTCCTTCTCAAGAGAATTTTGGATCGATTGCTATAAAAGTTATGACATCTATATTACCACAGTATATACCAACCCCTGATATTGCTTTACTATATAGTAATGGTTTAGAAAAGCAACTTATGGATATTCTTGCAGAGGGAGTAACAGTCCCAGTTTTGCGATTAAATGCTTTTAGAAATATTATTCCTGCCCCAACTCTAACAGTTGCTGCAATTACATTATGCGGAAAAACTGCCCATTTATTTCCAGCAGTTCTAGGAGCAATATTGCCTCCATTACAAGAAAAAGATTGTATTCGATTATAAGTGCATTAATGCACAATCACTGGAAATGTCTTGTTGATTCCGTCTTGTGAAACTATATGTATCATATAGAAACCACTTGAAGCAATATCGAAATCTATTTCTTCATGTGGCATTAAGCTGCGATCTACTATTTCTTTTACTCTGTTACCCATAATATCATATAGTGTAATTTTACATTGTTTATTACTCTGTAAATGATATGTTAATTTCACTTTATTATCATCTTGTGTAACAATTGAAATTGGATCTTGTATAGATGTATTACTATACTCTGCAGAAGAAGTTTGAGACGTAGGAGACACAATAAGAATAAACTTATTGAAAGAATCACTACCTATATATAAATTTCCATTTGCGTCTGTTTCTAAGCCAACTGGCCTTGCCCAACCCCAATTTGAAGATTTTGTGGAATCTGTCATAAATCCAGATAAAAAGTCTGATACCATATTGGCTACAGTATCTTGTTCACTATCGAAACCTAAAAATATAACTTTACCTCCTGTTGCAGGATTTCTATTCCAAGAGCCTCTTAAAGCTACAAAAACTCCATTTCGATAGTATTCAGGCATGTTTTTTTGTGCTGAAATTAGTGCCATTGGGGCAGAGTGGGATTGAATCAAAGCTGCCGGCTGTTTCATTGATGCAACTAATTGTGAATCTCGAATTGTATATGGCAATAATGCTTTATAATCACTTGGTGAATTAGAATTAATTGGGAAGAAAATGCCATCTGAATGAGCAAATGGATAGCCATAAAACCCATTTTCTCTAATCACATCAATCCATTCGGGTGGAATATCATTGCCCTGATTATCACTTCCATTATTTGCTCCCCATACTTTTCCATCTCTTAGCATTAAACCAACTGAATTTCTGATGCCATAAGCAAAAGTTTTTCTACCTGTTCCATCTATATTCCATTGTTCAATTCTGGCCCTTAAATAATCTGTATTATTTGTTGTGTCCCACCTGCAAACATTACATCGTGAACCAATAGACAAATACATTTTAGCATGTAAAGAATCAAATAATATTGTTCTTGTTGTATGCCCACCACCAGGCTGGGCAGCACCTTCTGCGATCTGATCGATAAATGTAGATCTTGTTTCATAAAAGCCATCTTTATTTGTATCAATTAGTCGTAAAACCGAGCGCTCTTGAGCCGCATATAAGGCATTATTAAAAAACTTAATATCATGAGCAATAACACTTTTAGCTACAGTGATAATTGTATCTGCAATTCCATCTTTGTTTTTGTCGGGAAATCCAAAAATTGACGCAGCATCTAAATCTGCGACATGTAAAACAGAATCTGGACTCCATGCAAAAAAACGAGGTTTCTTAAGCTGACTTCCAGCAAAGAATACCTTCGCAGTAAATTCACTAGGCAAGTTTATAGTAACATTTTTAGGAAATGAATTCACATATTTTGTTGGAACTGAGATTGTTTGTTTTGTTAATTGAATAGGAATATGAGGCGTCATTTTAGGCTGGGAATTCTGCGCATTACTAAAATTATGTAGCAGAAATAGAGATAAGATATAGATGATATATTGCATATTTTTCTTTAAAAATAATTGATACTTTACTGTTACTTATTGTATTTTGCAATGTTATTAGTGCAATAATAAGTAACTATCAAAACTTTATACTCTAAAAGATAATTCCCATGATGAAACAACTACTTTTTCTTTTCTTATGTATTAGTTCAACTCTGATATCTATTGCTCAACCGAATATATGGGATTCACGCGGAATCGGTGGTGGTGGAGCTATGTTTGCTACTAGTATTTCGCCATTTGATCAAAAGACAATTCACATTGCTTGTGATATGTCTCAAATGTTTAAAAGCACAGATTTTGGGAATAGTTGGACAATCTATCCATATAAAACATTGGGTGGTGGAAATTATTCTGGTCATATAGCATATACGTCTAGTCCACAAATAATGTATACACTAAGTAAACAAGGTGATTATACAGTACCCGTTAAGACAACAGATGGAGGTAGAAGTTGGAATCCTATTTCAGATCCAACGAGTGGTTCTGCTTATTATTTATATGCAGATCCATCATCTACCACCAGGCTATTCATGACAGATTATACAGACGTATATTTATCTACAGATGGAGGTGCTAATTGGGAATATATATTTTCTGAAGAATCGTTAAATGCAGATGGTTGTTATATAGCTGGCGCATTATGGGACTCTGATATTATCTTTATTGTTACACAAGGTGGAGTATATTCTTCTTTTGATAATGGATTAACATTTGAAAAAGATCCAGATTATGTATTTCCTGATGGTGTAGGGATTGTTTCTTTTGCTTATGGTACAAGAAATAACAATTATAGGCTAGCATGTATTACACGCCCAATCGCAGATATATTCCCAGGTATGACAGGTGCAGAATATGCTGGCTTTGACAATTTTTATACTTTAGATATAATCAATGGAATTCCAGGAAAATGGATTTCAAAAAAGACAGCTATACCTATTGGAATGCAACCCTTTTTCTGTAAGATGTCTTTGAATGATCCTGATAAAATATATTTAGCCGGAGGAAATGCTTTAAATAACCCTTCAGTTATTAAATCCGTTAATGGTGGAAATACGTTTACATCAATTTTTCAAACCCCAAATAATAATAATATTAGTACTGGTTGGAGCGGCTTTGGCGGGGATAGAGATTGGACTTATGGAGAATATGCCCTTGGATTTGCAGTTTCTGCTACTAATCCCAATATGCTTGTTGTGTCTGATTTAGGTTTTGTACATACAAGTACAGATGGTGGCAATAATTGGAAACAAGCTTATGTTCGTCAATCTGATATGAATATGGCTGGACAAACAATTCCAAAGCAAAAATATTATCAATCTAATGGATTAGAAAACACAGCTGCTTGGTCTTTGATTTGGCCTAAAGAATCTGCGATTTTATGTGGAAATACGGATATAAAAGGTATAAGATCAACTGACAATGGAACAAGTTGGCAACATATTTTCAATAATTTCTCTTTTAATACTGTTTATTCTTATATACAAAAAGGCTCTACGATCTATGCTGCAACCTCAACAGTTCATGATCTGTATCAAAGTACATATTTGGCTGATTCAAGGATAGATAATGGCAAAGGAAGCATTATAATATCTACAGATAATGGTGCAAGCTGGTCTGATAAATGGAATATGAATCATATAGTATCGTGTATTGCTTTTGATGCTACAGATTCAAATACGATGTATGCATCTGTTGTTCATAGCACAAATGGCGGGATTTATGTAAATAATGATATTAAAAATGGCGGTACTTGGACAAAATTAAGTCTACCGGCTCGTACAGAAGGCCATCCATTTATCATACGATCTTTATTAGATGGATCTTTAGTTGTGTCTTATTCTGCAAGGAGAGTAGGAACGTCTTTTACAGCAAGTTCTGGTGTTTTCTATTCTACTGATAAGGGTAAAACGTGGATTGATAAGTCTTCTAATGATATGAAATATTGGACAAAGGATATAGTAATAGACCCTCATGATCCTTTACAAAATACTTGGTATGCATGTGTTTGGAGCGGTTGGGGTGGCGCGCCAAATGGTTTAGGAGGTTTATATAGAACAAAAAATCGTGGAAATTCTTGGACTAAAATTCTAGAACTTCCATCTAAAGCTCAAAATACTAATCGCGTAAGTTCTTGTACTATTAATCCATTAAATGAAAATGAAATGTACATCACTACTGAAACTGATGGTTTATGGTATACTGCTGATTTACAGAAAGACATGCCTACATGTAAAGAGTTAACAAATTATCCTTTCAGACAACCAGAGAGAGTATTTTTTAATCCATTTAAACCGCAAGAAGTTTGGATTACTAGCTTTGGTAATGGGTTAAGAGTTGGAACTGCTGCTTCACCCGCTCTTCCAATTGCTACAATATATAGTCCCATGTCTGATACTGTTGTTTTATATGATACAAATCCTCCAAATATCACTATACGATGGACAGGTTCTCCCCTTCAATCAATAAAAAATTCTCAGATTAGATTTTCTACTTCTGCTAATTTTTCACCAAAAGCTGATACTATCAATAGCACAGAATTTTCTATGAATTCACCTCAATTTGTGCCAGGATCTGATTCGGTTTGGTATATGCAAATTAGGGTGCAAAATGCTATCGGATGGAGTAATTGGACAAAAACAATCAAACTTACATACAGAAAAACTGATAATCCAATTCCGGTTCCTACTATCACATTATTACAACCCAAAAATGATACGATTATTACGTGGAAAGATCCTGATTCACCCTCTTTAACAATTAGCTGGAATGCAATTCCAGCTGCTGTAGTAAATGAATCTCAAGTTAGATTTTCTACTTTTTCATCATTTATTCCTAAAGCAGACACTATTTCTTTCCCAACAGCATATTCTTGTAATTTACCCTCATTTGTACCTGGAAAAGATACTATATGGTATATGCAGGCAAGAGCATCTAGTAAGGCAGGATGGAGTGATTGGACAAAAACAATTCAGTTAAATTTTAGAAAACAGTCAGGAACTAATAGAATAGATGTGTCTTCAGAGGATATTCCTACAATTTATCCGCATCCAGTAAATACTATATTGAATATATCTGATCCCCAAGCTCTCAAAGCTGAGATACTATCTTTACAGGGCAAATCTTTGTGGAAAGGCTTAGCTAATCAACCTATTCCAGTAGATTTTTTATCTAATGGAATATATATTCTACATATAGAATATATATCAGGTTTGACATCTAGATTGACGTTTATCAAACAACCCTCACATTAATGTGAGGGTTTGATTGGAGGAATTGCAGGTAGTTTGAAACCTATATAGAGATCATTGAATTTCTTAATTTCAACTTTTTCCATACCTTGATATTTTTCTAATTGATAATCAACTTTAGTAATTATTTGTTTAACTGCGGCATAAGTTTGGGCTGTTGGAGCAGTTTCAGCAGAGCTAACTGTTGAGGTTAAAGCAGCTAATTTATTATTAAGTTTCATTGGATAATTTAGAAGATCTTGTCCAGCCTTTGCTTTTGTTTGAATAAGTTCTTCTTCTATACTACTAAGGGTATCATTAATAGTTTTTCCCAAAGAAATAATTCCTTTTTTTGCAGTTGAGTCTACAACTTCCTTTTCAATTCTATCACTTGCCGATTGAATTGAATTCTTTATATCTCTTAAACGCTCAATTGTTTCATGTATCTCTGTCACTTTTTTATTGATTTGCATATGCAAATCATATTGAGCTTGTAAATCAGGGATAGGAACCTGTACAGCAGATTCTATGATGAATTTTTTCTTGGCAATAAGTGAATCACCAATTTTCATACTCACAGAATATGTTCCAGGTACTACTTTTGGGCCTGTATTTGAAGCTCCCCATAATACAACAGGTGATTCTTTTGCATCAGGCATTCTCATATTCCACGTAAATCTATTAAAGCCTATTTGTGAAGATACAGCCGCATTATTTTGCTTTTTCTTTTCATCGGCATAAAAGGAAGTCTCAATTTTTACTCTATCCCCTTTTAACGTTTTATCAGAAGAAAACTTTACCAATAAAGAATCATATTGATCATAAAATTCTAGAGTGATTGGCTTATCAGTTTTATTACCAATATAATATGAAACCATTACTCCATTTGGAAGATTCTGCCCAATTTGCATTTCTGGATAATAAAAAGATCCGCCATCCATTCTCCATGAATTTCTGGGAATAAATAGTAATGGGTCTGAACTACTTAAACTTTTATAATGTGAAGCTAAATATCTAAGTGGCATAATATCATCTAATAACCAAAAAGATCTTCCATGCGTTGCAAGAATTAAGTCATGTTCTCTTTCATGAATCATAATATCATGTATTGGAGATCTAGGGACATTCTGTTGAAAAGTT
>JALRHN010000053.1:0-5684 GCA_023259575.1 Candidatus Kapaibacterium sp.
TACTGTAAAATCTTTACCTAAATAACCTTCTATAGTTTTAGCCTTAGCTGGAGATTCTACAATTACTAAATTTTTTGCCATTCTCTATATGCCTATTCTTAAAAACGGATAATCTATTTATTAAATTCACAAGTATTGATGTCTTTGCAAACACCAAATATTTGCATTGAGTATTTCATCGGAGTAAAATCGAATTTATTACACACATTCTTTCCAATATTATCAAGCTGTTCTTCATTAAACTCTATGATATGTCCACATTCTACACAAATCAAATGATCATGATTAGGTTTTCTCGATGATAATTCAAAGTGAGCGCTTTCACCTTGAAATCTATGCTTTGTAAGGATATTACATTTAGTTAATAAATCTAATGTAGAATAAATAGTAGCTCTAGAAATCTTTAATCCAGACGAATTAATAATTATATATAGTTCGTCAGCACTAAAATGTCTGTCTAGTTCAGCTAATTTTTCTAAAACCAAAAAACGTTCTTGCGTATTTCGGTACATCTTTTTTTTCAGAAAATCCGCGAATTGAATTTTAAGTAATTCTATGGAAGAATTAGTGGATATTTGTGCAGACATGAATCAGAAATATGGTGTTTTTAGAAAATAAATAAGATAAAAATGGAGAGTTTCCACAATATCAATTGATTAATATACACTTTTTTTTTTCAGAGAGCATGTTTTGCATGTCTATTAATTATAGTAAAAGCAAGGCTAATATTAGTAAAACCTCTGTATTTTTGTGCTTGGATTTATCTTACTTGTTAAGAGAATTACACCATAATAGATGAATATTATCATCTCAACTTTATAATAACAATATAATCGGAGATAATGCCATGAGAAAATGGCGTGTAGAAGATGCAATTGAGCTATACAATATAAATGGTTGGGGTATTCAATATTTTGGAATTAATGCCAAAGGAAATATTACAGTAAGTCCTAGAAGAGACAATGGCCCTGCGATAGATCTAAAAGATTTAGTTGAAGAACTTATTCTTAAAGATGTTGCATTACCATTTTTATTACGATTTCCCGATATTCTTGATGATAGAATTGAAATGATATCTTCATGTTTTAAGCATGCAGCAAAAGAATATGGTTATAAAGGTAGATATTATAGTGTATATCCCATTAAGGTTAATCAACAAAGGCCTGTTGTAGAAGAACTCGTAAGGCAGGGCAAGCGCTTCTCTATTGGATTAGAAGCTGGGTCAAAACCCGAATTACATGCAGTTCTTGCAATTATGGATAATCCCGAGGCATTGATAATATGTAATGGCTATAAAGATGAAGATTTTATTGAATTAGCTTTATTAGCTCAAAAAATGGGAAAAAAGATTTTTATTGTTGTTGAAAAGCTTAATGAATTAAAACTGATCAAGACAGTTTCTGAGCGATTAAATGTAAGACCAAATATTGGTATACGGATTAAGTTGTCAGCATCTGGTAGTGGTAAATGGGAGGAATCAGGAGGAGATGGAAGCAAATTTGGATTAAATGCCAGTGAATTATTAGATGCAATTAATTATGCGAAGTCTGAACATATACTTGATTGTGTTAAACTTATACATTTCCATTTAGGAAGTCAGATAACAAATATCAGAAAGATAAAAGCTGGTTTACGAGAAGTAGCTCAGTTTTATGTCCAATTACAAAAAATTGGTTGTGATATAGAATATGTAGATATCGGTGGTGGTTTAGGAGTAGACTATGATGGCTCTAGATCATCTGCGGCAAATAGCATCAATTATTCAATTCAAGAATATGCTAATGATGCCTTATACACGCTAAAAGATGCCGCCGACAAGAATGGATTAGTTCATCCGAATATAGTGACTGAATCTGGAAGAGCTCTAACAGCTCATCATTCAGTTCTTGTATTTAATGTGCTAGAAACCACAACTATACCACAATTACCATCTGAAGAGCGTGTAATTGATGAATCTGATCATGAAATTGTGTGTGAATTAAAAACAATTTTAAAAAGATTATCAAGCAGAACTATGATAGAGTCTTGGCATGATGCCCAGCAGAATAGGGAAGAAGCCTTAGATCTTTTTAATTTGGGTATGTTAGATTTACATACAAGAGCTCAAACTGAGCAATTATTTTGGACAATTGCTCTAGAAGTTCAAACCTTAGCTAATCAAATGAAACATCCTCCAGAAGAAATGAAAAATTTGGGGAAATTACTTTCAGATAAATATTTCTGTAATTTCTCACTATTTCAATCTCTTCCAGATATGTGGGCTATAGATCAACTATTTCCGATTATGCCTATACACAGATTAGATGAAAGGCCTATGCGTGAAGCCACGCTGCAAGATATTACCTGTGATTCAGATGGAAAAATAGATAAGTTTATTGGTGCAAAAGATTTTACGTCAAATCTGCCATTACATGATTTTAAAGAAAATCAACCATATTATTTAGCTGTTTTTATGGTGGGTGCTTATCAAGAAATATTGGGGGATCTCCATAATTTATTTGGAGATACGAATGCAGTTCATGTTACAGTAGACGGTGATGGCTATAGCATAGATCAAATTATTGATGGTGAATCTGTTGCAGATGTATTGGATTATGTCCAATTTTCTGCAAAAAAGTTAGTAAGAACCATGGAAACATGGGTAAGTAATTCTGTAAAAGAAGGTAGAATTAGTATTGCAGAAGGTAAGGAGTTCTTAACAATTTATCGTTCTGGATTATATGGTTATACATATTTGGAACAATAATCGTGTTAAGCGTACATAAGTGTATATCTAGTTTTCTATTTATCCTATTTGCTTTGTGCTTATTTCTCATGAAGCAATCTGTACAGGCTCAATTAGTTCAAGAAACTGTTCAATTAGGTATAGATAATCTGATTGACATGAATTTTGAACCATTAAAAGGAAAAAAGGTATCAATACTTACCAATACATCAGGAAGATCTTCTCAATTAATACCAACAGCTCAGTTAATAGCAGAGTCGGATCAATGTACTCTCGTATCTATTTTGTCTCCTGAACACGGTTATTATGCTACAATTCCAGCTGGACAAGATGTAAATAATGATTCATTATGGAATGTTCCTGTATATTCCTTATATGGAAAATATCGACGTCCATCAAAACAAATGCTTTCTGATGCAGATATTATAGTAGTAGATATTCAAGATATTGGAATACGATCGTATACATTTATAAGTTCATTATACAATGTAATGGATGCCTGTGCAGAATATGGTAAAGAAGTGCTGATATTAGATCGTCCAAATCCAATTGGTGGCTTAATAGTAGATGGCCCCATAGCAGATAGTACTCTTCTTTCTTTTGTTTGTATAGCCCCCATACCTTATATACATGGCTTAACTATTGGAGAATTTGCTTTATTAATTAATAAAGAGCAAATGCTCCCTAAAGATAAAACTGGCAAAGCCCGCATTTGCGAATTATCTGTATTAAAAATGAAATATTGGACAAGGTCCATGACATGGTATGACACTGGATTGCATTTTTGTCCAACTTCACCAAATATTCCAAATCCTCAGTCAATTTTTGGAGCAGCGATAACTGGTCCGATTGGAGAAATTGGTTCTGCAGGTATAGGCGTTGGTACCACATTGCCTTTTCAATATATAGCTGCTCCATTTATTAATTCACAGCAATTATTACAAGAAATTGCTGATAATATTTCTCCATTAGGAGTTCAAGCAGGCATTGCACGGTATAGAATAGCAACAGGTAAATATCCTAATCAAGATTGCAATGGAATTATTGTTCATACTCTATGTAAACCTGATGCTAGGCCATTCTCTGCTGGAATTGAAATCTTACTCGGATTAAGAAGAATGTTTCCTGAACATTTTACGGCTGAATATGTTAAAGATGAACCTAAATCAATGTTTAGAAAAATAATGAGTAATCAGACACTTGTTGATTTACTCTTGCAAGGTGGAAGTGATGATATGATTAGGGCTCAATTAATGAAGGGAGTTGATGAATTTATACAAATGAGAAAAAAGTACTTACTTTATTCAGAGTATTAGATTAAGAATAATGCTTATGTAATTCCGTAAGAATAATATTTCTGCATGCCTCACTTAAAGTTTCAGCTTTGTCAAATGATTCTGGATATAAAGCAGGGAACATAGTTACATGAACAGTACCTGAATGAATAAAAATTGAATCTTTAGGAATAATATGTTCTGTACCAACTATAATCATTGGGATGATTGGAATATTCTCATTTTTAGATAAAGTGAATGCCCCTAACTTAAAAGGTAATAAATCACCTGGTTTTTCAGACCAAGTACCTTCTGGAAATAGCATGATTGAATCGCCATTCTGAATAGCATTACGTGCCTCAATAATACTTAAAGCTGCTTTTCTTACACTTTTACGATGTACTGAAATATATGGCGATCTTCTTAAGACAATACCAATTCCAGGAGCATTGTCAAGCTCACTTTTATACATAATTCTTGTGTTTTTTGGTAGAATATTAATCATTATAGGAGTATCTGCTAGGCTAACATGATTAGCGATATAGATTGCTTGTTGTGGAATATCATGAGTCTTAGTAAACGTTAATTTAACTTTGCAAATTGATAAAATACATTGTGCCCACCACTTTGCAGCAGGATAAAAGGTATCTAATTTCCCTTGACTTAATATTCTTAGAACACCATAAGAATAGCCAGAGATAATAATAAATATCCCAGCAATAATTGAACGTATAAAGGTATTTAATGACATGTGTTAATAAATAAATGTTCTTGGAATTGTTTCTCCATGAGGATCTAGTGGAGGGTTATTGAGAATAGTCTCTAAAGCTAATTCCAATTCTGGAGTTAAAATATGTTCAATACTATCTGCATCTTCATGAACATGATCTATATCAAATTGTAATTGGTGTAAAAGATAAGCTTCCCATAATCTATGTAATCTAGTTATTCTTTGTCCCCGGGCTAAACCCTCCTTTGTAATATACCAAGTATTAGATATTGCTGTATAAGACAGAAAGCCTTGTTTTATCAAACTTTTGCTATGTTTTTTCCATTGAGAAATACCTTCTTTATTCATGATAAATGCAAAATCATGAATTTCTGAATGCTGAATAAGTGATAATTGAATGCTATTATTATGTTCTATACTATGAAAGCATAATTTGAGAATATTCTCTTGCTGAGTTTTATTTTTATGATGGAATTGCTTGTATAGTCTGGCAATGATACCTTTATGTGGTGCAAAAAAAGCTGATATAATAAATACACTTGTTAATGCTAATACAATTGTTGCACCGGTAGGAGCATTTGCTATATAAAAAGAAAAACTGACACCAACCAAAGCTGAAATGATACCAATAATTATAGAAATTGAATAAACTTTCTGTATTGAATCACTCCAAAATCTTGCTGCAGATACTGGCGTAATAATTAATGCAGCCATTAAAACAACACCTACAGTTTGTATCCCGCTTACAACATTTATGATTAATAGAAGTAATAAACAAAAACGTATGAATCTAAATGGAATACCAGAAGATTGAGCAAAGTTACTATCAAAGATATATGTTATAATTTCTTTCTTAAATATTCAAGATTCATCTTTAGATACTAAGATTGATAATAATTCAAATGCAATTGTTTCTTTCTTAGATACAAGAGACCTTGCCACTTCAAATGCTATC
>JALRHN010000053.1:5694-12391 GCA_023259575.1 Candidatus Kapaibacterium sp.
GCATGTGAAAAGTAAAAGAAAGATATCTTCAGGTAATATCCCAGCTGCTTTTCCTAGAATATATTTATCTAATCCAGATTGATTTCCATTACCAGATTGTTGAATAGATGTAAGTAATAAAATCCCAATACCAAAAAATACAGAAAGAATAATCCCGGTTGATGCATCAGTTTTAATTGTTGTTGTCTGAGATATATATTGAATAATCTGTAATGCAAACCAGCCAGTAATAGAAGCAGATACTAAAAGTAAAAGACCATCCTTTTCTCCTGTTAGTAAAAAAGCAATGCAAATACCTGGCAGCACTGCATGCGCAACGGCATCACCAGCTAAAGATTGTTTATTCAGGACAGTAAAACATCCAATTGCTGCAGATTGAATACTTAACAGTATGCAGCCTAATAGAACCCAAAATAAAGTAGGAGAGATGATAAAATCGATCATAAATATATATATCAAAAAAATAAGTGAAGATAATTATTCACTGAGTAAAATGTACTTTCAGATTATGCGTCATAGCATCACATTCTTTCCTTGGCACACCTGATTATGAATGAATAATTATTCCAAGTGGATGTAATTTAATAATTGATTGCATTAAAAATACCCTAGAGATATACAATGGCTGAAAATGAAGATTTAATTGCTTCTATTACCTCTGAATCCCAAGATCAGAATAATTATACAGTTCCTAAAAAATTGACAATTTTACCTTTAAGAGATGTTCTTATTTTTCCTCATATGATTTTTCCTGTTTTGATTGGCAGGGCTTCTTCATTAAAATCGGTTGCAGAAGCATTAGAAAGAGAAAAATTTATTTTTGTTTCTACTCAGGTTCAGGGTGATATCGAAGAGCCATCTATCAATGATATTTACTCTTATGGAACTGTTGCTAAAATTTTACAAGTAATAAAACTTCCAAATAATCTTTTAAAGGTTCTTGTTGAAGGTATATTCCAAGCCAAAATTACAACTCCTGTTAAAGACAAAGAGTATTTAGAAGCTTCCGTTAAGATCATTAAAAATGAATATGATCTGCAAGATCCAGAATTACAAGCATATGTTCGAAAAGTAAGCGAAATATTTTCACTGTATGTAAAGTCTAATAAACAATTACCACCTGAAGTAAAAGGTGCTTTTGATAATATCGAAGATCCATCAAGAAAACTCTATTATGCTGCTGCGAATATTAATAAGAATGTTCATGCAAAACAAACAATTCTAGAGCAAATTTCTCTTAAAGCTCAATACAAGAGTTTATTAGCATTATTAACGAGTGAAATTGAAGTATTAAAAATTGAAGAAGAATTAGACTCAAAAGTTTCAGATTCTATTCATAAAACACAAAGAAAATATTATATACAAGAACAGATTAGAGCTCTACAAAAAGAACTTGATGATGATGAAGAATTATCTGCAGAACATATTCAAATGCGATCTTTGATTGAAGCAGCTAAAATGCCAGAAGACACATATAAAAAGGTAATGGAAGAATTCGAAAAGTATAAGAAGTCAAATTCAATGTCTCCAGAATATGGTGTTCTTAGAACATATTTAGAGACAGTTACTTCTTTACCATGGTATGAACAAACTCAAGATATATTGGATTTGGAATCAGTACAATCAGTATTAGATGAAGATCATTATGATTTAGCTAAACCCAAAGAAAGAATATTAGAATATATTTCTGTCTTAAAATTATCTGGTTCGGCAAGTGGACAAATACTATGTTTATCTGGTCCTCCAGGTGTAGGTAAAACATCTTTGGGTAAGTCTATAGCAAGAGCTTTAGGAAGAAAATTTGTTAGAATTTCTTTAGGAGGAGTTCGAGATGAAGCAGAAATTAGGGGCCATAGAAGAACATATATTGGTGCTTTACCTGGAAAAATTATAGCTGCAATGAAAAAAGCAGGAACAATCAATCCTGTCATTTTATTAGATGAAATAGACAAGATGTCAATGGATTTTAGAGGTGATCCAAGTGCTGCTTTATTGGAAGTATTAGACCCAGAGCAAAACAATACATTTAGCGATCACTATTTAGAGTTAGAATACGATTTATCTAAAGTACTCTTTATAACTACTGCAAATGTTAAATATGATATTCCAGGTCCATTATTAGATAGAATGGAAATAATAGATATTCCAAGCTATTTAGATTTTGATAAATTACAAATCGCTCAAAAACACATTGTTCCAAAACTTCTTAGTGAATTTGGTCTTCAGCCATATAATGTGTCTATAGATGATCATGCAATGATGAAGATTATTACAGAATATACCCGTGAAGCTGGAGTAAGAAATTTAGAACGTGAAATAGCATCTCTTTTTAGAAAAATTGCCAGAAATGTTGTGAGTATATCTCAAAATAGTACGGTAAAAAAGTCTAAAAAGAAATTAGTTGTTGCTGTTAAAGATATAGAAACATATTTAAAAGTTCCTAGATATAAAAGGAAAGCAGATTCTTTAAAAGACAAAATAGGAATAGCTACAGGGCTTGCTTGGACTAGTGTTGGAGGTGATACCTTGCCTGTTGAAGTTAGTATTATGCCTGGATCAGAAAAGCTAACATTAACTGGAAAATTAGGAGATGTTATGAAAGAATCTGCGATGGCATCTTTAACATATGTACGTTCTCATTGGTCTAGCTTAGGAGTTCCTGAAGAATTCTCTAAGAATAAAGAAATCCATATTCATGTACCTGAAGGTGCTATTCCCAAAGATGGTCCATCTGCTGGAATTACTATGACATTAGCTTTGATATCTGCTTCTAGTGGTTTGCCATTAAGAGGGGATATAGCTATGACAGGAGAAATAACATTAAGAGGCTCAATTTTACCAATTGGTGGATTGAATGAAAAATTGCTTGCTGCAAAAAGAATGGGAATTATGACTGTATTGATTCCTAAAGGAAATGAGAAAGATATTGCAGAGGTTAATCCTGTTATTCTAGAAAATATGACAATCGTACCAGTAGATCATATTCAACAAGCATTACCAATTGCTTTCAGAGATTGGAAGCAAGTACATAAGAAATCTTTACATAAAGAAATTAATGTTGCCAATGAAACTTCAATAAAAAAGGGGATCATTACTCCACATTAATATTATCGTATTTTTTCTAAAGCCCATGTAAAAACATCTATGTATTCTTTTGCAGAATATATGGCTGAAAGATCTTTTTTCATAGCATTATATCTAATTTGATCCCAGTGCCATTCTGTTTTATATAGTGCCAAAGCTTTTCTTAAAGCAGTTGAAAATTCCTGTACCCTAAATCCATTAAATGTAAATCCATCTCCAGTTCTTGTAGATGGATTATATTCTTGAACTGTGTCAGCTAATCCACCAGTTAGTCTTACTATCGGAATTGTACCATATTTCATTGCATAGATTTGAGTTAATCCACAAGGTTCAAATCGTGATGGAATCAATAAATAATCACATCCTGCAATAATTCTATGAGATAGTGTATTGTTATATCCAATCGTTACAAAAACTCTTGTGGGATACTTATTGGCTAAATAATGAAAGAATTGCTCATACCTTTTTTCACCAGAACCAAGTATAGCAAGTCTTATTGCGCCATACTTTATAAAGTCTTCAATTGTTTGTTCTAGTAATTCAATTCCTTTTTGATCTGTTAATCTGCTAACCATGCCAACTAAAGGAATATCTCTCTCTAAGTCATATGCTGGAACTTGAAAATCTCTTAGTAGAAAATCTTTATTAGATTGTTTTGATTCAAGGTTTTTTGAGGAATAAGGTATCACAATATGAGTATCTTTTTCTGGACTCCATTCTTCATAATCAGCACCATTAAGAACTCCAATTAAATCAGCACTTCTTTGATGTAAATATTCTTGTAATCCTTCGCCATATTCTGTCCATCGAATTTCATTTGCATAGGTAGGACTCACTGTCGTTATTTTATCAGCAAACATAATCCCAGTTTTCATTGCATTGAATTGCCCCTTCATTTCAAAAAAACTACCAGGGTAAAATTCTTGCCAAGGCCAACCACTTAATTCAAAAATCTTTTTAGGGTTAAACCAGCCTTGATAAGCTAAATTATGCAGAGTTAAAACTCCAGCAGTTGTATAGAAAAAAGGATCATTCTTATATTGCATTTTAAGAAAAGGCATAACCATTGCGGTATGATAATCATGTGCATGCATAATATCAGGTTTGAATCCAATAGCTTTACATACTTCAAAACTTGCCCTGCTTAAAAATAAAAACCTTCTGTCATTATCTTCAAATCCATCTGGATTACCATAAATACCATGTCTTGCAAAATAATCCTGATTATCTATAAAATAGACCGAAATATCCTCTCTACCAGGTAATGTAGTTTTCCAAAGACTGGCATATTCTATCCAATACCCAATAGGGACACTGATTGTTATGTTTAATGGTTCTAATCTAAAATAATCAGTATCTATATCTCCATATTTTGGGAGAATAATGATTGCATTGTGTCCTAAACTTTGCCAAGCCTTCGGTAATGCAGAAGCAATATCTGATAATCCACCTTCTTTTGCGAAGGGAGATACTTCGGCACTGATAAGTGCAATATTCATAATAAAAATGTGAAGATAAATGAAAAGTTTTAAATTATGTAAATGGTGCTACAATGCATTTTTTTGTTGGAAAAGTGGACATTGCATTGTGTGCAGCTGATATATCTAAAAATAGACCAAACATAGTAGATCCGCTACCACTCATGCCAGCAAAAAAAGCACCTTGTTTATACAGTTGTGATTTTATTTCTGCTAATTCAGGAAACTGTGTAAAAATACTGTATTCAAAATCATTAAAGAATACATCTTTCATTTTTGAACAATCATCTTTTGATTGTTGCAAAGCATCAATAAAATTCACTTCGATTTTGGGGAAATTGCTTGTGTCTAAACCAGCATAAGCAAGTGAAGTATTAGAATATATTGCAGGAAATACAATGAGTATTGTCCAATCACAAGAAAACGTAAAAGGGTGAACTATTTCTCCTCTTCCTTGTATTAGTGCTGGATTATCTTGTAAAAAGAAAGGGACATCACTTCCTAGTTCAGAGGCTAATTCTGATAGTTCTTTGGTTGAAATATCAATGTTCCATAATAATTGTAGCCCTTTTAATATTGAAGCAGCATCTGAACTTCCACCACCTAATCCTGCTCCATGAGGAATATTTTTTTGTAGTGATATCTTAGCTCCCATGTCTATATTGTATCTTTGCTTTAATAAATGTGCTGCTTTCCACACTATATTGTTTTCATTAGGAATATCTAATTCTTGACTACAGATTAGAGAAATAGATTCAGCTAATTCTATTGTTAAAGTATCTGCAATACTTTTGATTGGGAAAAAAAGAGAGTGAATATTATGATAACCATCATTCCTTTTTCCAATTATTTGGAGTCCAAGGTTTATTTTTGCAGGTGCAAATAATTGCAACACGATCTTGTCCTTTACACTTAATTTTATGTACAAAAATGACAAATAATCAGCAAATCACCTATACTAATGAATTACAGCGAAAGGGAATTCATATAACTTCGATGCTGATTCCAATTATCTATTATTTTATAGATAGGCAAACCGCCTTATCTATACTTTTTCCTTTAACATGCATTACATTAATTATAGATCTATTTATTCATTATAATCCTACTTTTCGATCATTTTCTCATGGTATTATAGGACACTTGATGCGTCCACATGAGCTTAATCGAACATCTTTAGTTCTGAATGGAGCATCTTGGGTAATGATAGCTGCTGTAATAACTGTGTTTCTATTTCCAAAAACGATTGCAATTATTGCTTTTTCGATTGTTATTCTTTGTGATATGTTTGCCGCATTAATAGGAAGGAAAATCGGTAAAACAAAGTTTATTGATAAATCATTAGAGGGAAGCATAACCTTTTTTATTGTTGGAATTATTGTTTGTTATACCTGGACACAGATTTTCAATTTAGACTTTCTTTTTTTTATTGCCGTTAGCACTGGTGCTTTTTTTGCTGCTATTGCAGAAGCTGCTGCATATAGATTAAAAGTAGATGATAATATCGTGATTCCATTAGTAGCTGGTGGGATTTCTTGGCTTATTTTATATTATTGTAATGGAACCTATTAAGAATGAATATAAGTATAGGGATGACTATTCCAGAATTTAGTTTGCAAAATCAATCTGGTGATTGGGTACATAGTTCTTCTTTTTATGGCAAAAAGACTGTCTTGTTTTTTTATCCTAAAGATGATA
The DNA here is from genome assembly GCA_023259575.1 of Candidatus Kapaibacterium sp. Lineage (GTDB taxonomy): Bacteria > Bacteroidota > Ignavibacteria > Kapaibacteriales > UBA961 > UBA961. The sequence goes on from JALRHN010000053.1 coordinate 11,955, forward strand.
CGTACTTATGTACTAAAGAAGCTTGCTCTTTTAGGGATCATTATCAAGAGTTTACCAAGCATAATATTCACGTAATAGGTATAAGCTCAGATTCTATAGATTCTCATCAATCATTTATTAAGAAAAATTCTTTGCCTTATCCATTATTAAGTGATGAATCCAATAAAGTAAGAGAGATTATGGGTGTACCACATAGTTTATTTGGATTACTACCAGGAAGGGTTACTTTTTGTATTGATGAACATGGTATTATCAAGTATATATTTAACTCTTCATTTTCTGCTGATAACCATGTTCAAGAAGCATTAAGGGCGTTTGATATTATATAATTTTCCAACGTTTAGCAGTTAACCATCTTCTACATTGTTCATTTAAGCTACGTTTATATTTGGGCGTTGTATCACATGAAAAATCTGGATTATTTTCTAAAACAAACA
>JALRHN010000054.1 GCA_023259575.1 Candidatus Kapaibacterium sp.
AATTCCTTTTACCTAGAACAGAAACATGCCCAAATGCACTACTATTTCTTGAATCTCTCTCATAATAAACAGTATCTGCATAAATCAAAGCTGAATCATCTTCTACTGATACATTTCCATAAAATCTTGCTATATATTCAGATGTAGAATAATCACCAGTTTGCGCAATGACTGTTGTTCCTCTATCTACTATTTTTACCCCACTTCTTCCTTTTGCTAACCGCGAATTTCCATCATACATTGCAAATGGAGTACTTAATGTTAATGAGCCTTGTTTAAGAATAACATCTCCAGATAATTCTACAAGATTTTGTTGTATATATTCGATTGCATGAGAACAAGATAGGGTAACATTGCCTTGTGATATACTTACATTGCCTTTTAATTCCCGAATTGGTCCAGAAGCAGTTTCTTTCCCTTCCATAAGATCTGCATGATTTAATACAATTGGATCTTTACTGCCCGAAATCTGCGTATACACTTGATGATGTACTATAAAAAACAGAAACAAACTTACGATATAAAATGGAAGTTTATGAAGCATATTGGCCAAAGTATAATAAGAATTCAGCACGAATTTAATAGATTTTTTTAGATAGAGTTTAGGTATAAAAGTATTTAGAAGAGTATTTATCCACATTTTACTATTAATGGGGATAACTTCTTTAAAAAGCATTGAAAAGAAAGCTAAAACTTAGGTTTACAAATCGTAATTTTGCCGTCCAACAGATTAAACGAAAAGTCATTCCCTCACTTCATAGCCAAGCATGTATTTATCTTCGGTTGACATAACAGGTTTTAAATCGTTTGCCCAGAAAACTCCATTGAGATTCTCCGATGGATTAACTGCTATTGTTGGACCAAATGGTTGTGGGAAAACAAATATAGTAGACGCTATTAGATGGGCTTTAGGAGAGCAAAAAACATCTGTTTTAAGATCTGATGCCATGGAAAATGTAATTTTTAATGGCACCAGAACTCGAAGACCTATTGGCTTAGCAGAAGTTTCACTGACAATTCAAAATAATAGACAAATACTTCCAACCGAATATACAGAAGTAACAATTACTCGCAGATTATTCAGAAATGGTGAAAGCCAATATTTTCTAAATAAAACGCAATGTAGATTAAAAGATATTATCGATCTTTTTATGGATACTGGAATGGGATCTGATGCCTATTCTGTAATAGAGCTTAAAATGATCGAAAAGATTTTAAGTGATAGAACTGACGAAAGAAGACATTTATTCGAAGAAGCTGCTGGGGTTACTAAATATAAAGCTAGAAGAAAAGAAACGAAGCGACGCATAGATTCGATAAAGAATGATGTCTCTAGAGTGCAGGATATTCTTAGAGAAGTACAAAAAAATGTCTACTCTTTAGCTCGCCAAGCCGATAAAGCAAAATTACACGCTGATTTAACTAAACAATTGTCAGCTTCTCAATCATGGTTATTGTATTCTGAATTAAAAAGAATTGAGAATATATTACAATCTAAAAATGAGGAATACACACCTTTACAAGAAAAGTTGTCGTCTATTAATATTATTCTCATTGAAGCTGAAAAGTCTAGAATATCTATCGAACATGATGCAGAAAGTTTTGAATCAGAAATGAAAGAATTGCAAGATGAATTCCAAAATTCTTCTACGGCTTTCGCTGCAATGAGTCAACAAAAAGCTGTATCAAATGAAAGAATAAAAGCTTTTTCTGATGCAATTATCCGAGCTAAAGATCAACAAAAAGAAACCGAACTTTTGTTGAATCAAGCAGAAATTACATGCGAACAATCTAAGCAAAAAGCTCAGAACTTATCTTCTGAATGTTCAGAATATGAAAAAGATATTCAAATATTACAAAATGCTCGTGAAGCCGCAAAAATCAATGCTCAAGAATTATATCAACAATCAACTGCTTTTGATTCAGAAATTTCGCAAATAGATTCAATATTATCCCAACATAGATCATCCTCTGATAGAACTTCAGAAAGAATCGCAGGATTGGAAAGACGGATTGCAGAAACACATTCTGAACAACTTCAAACATTAGCTTCTTTAGAATTACTTCAAAAAGAAATATCAGAAAAAGACACATTAAAAGATGGTTATATCAATGCTGTCCTACATGCAGAACAAATTGTTATTGAAAAACAACAGTATGTAGAATCATTACAAAACACAATTACTACTATTCAGCAAACATTGGGAGATCTTCAGAATGAAAAGGGACATCATTCTGCTTCGATAGAATTCCTTAAAAATCTAATTGATACGTCAGAAAGCTCTGTTTATCTCACTTCATCGTCTTCTTGGAACCCTAAAGGTGGCAAAATCACCCTTGCAGAAATTATAGATGCAGACGAATCATTAACTATCGCATTAGATGCAGCTTTAGGTGAAGCAGGAAAATATTTTGTAGTAGATAATCAAGAAGAAGCTTTGGCTGGTTGTGCTGAATTACACAAAAACAATAAAGGAAAATCATCTTTTATATGTACATCGTTAATACCTACTGTAAAACCGCTTCAAGTATATCCACAGTCAGATGGTATCATTGGATTAGCCAGCGAGATTGTACAAGTAGATGATCATATAAGGAATATCCTTCGTATACTTTTAGGTAAAACTATAATCGTAGAAAATGCTACCATTGCTATGGAGTTAGCTGCTAATCATCAAGATTTTAGTTTTATTACTCTAAAAGGTGAAATTTTTTCTGCTTCGGGTATCATTCGTGGAGGCTCTACTTCATCATCAGAAGGTAAAAATATCGGTAAAAGAGAGCAGATAGCAAGATTAACTAAAACATTGAACGTAATTACTTCTAACATTATAGAACTTCAACAATCGCTTATAACATCTAAAAATGAGTTTAATTCAATAAATATTCGTGCTTTACATGATGATGTGCGAAAAGCAGAACAAGATAAAAATACGTTTCTACAATCTTTAGAAAAATTGATTTATAAAAAAGAAGCTTTAGAACATTCTCTTCAAAGACAAAAAGATGCTCTTGTAGATTTTCAGCAACAAATGCAGAATTTATTACAAAGTAATACGGATGATAAAGAAAAGATAGAACACATCATTCAAAAGAAAAATGTTCTTATAGAATCCAAACAAACTATTTTAAGCCAATACCGAATAGCAGAAGCTGACTTAACAAAAGCTGAAGAATTATATAGGGCTGCTGAATTAATAATTGTACAAAAAAAAGCTGAAGAACGCGCTGCAATCCATGAAGTTAATCGTCTATTAGAACTTATAAAACAAAAAAATGATCAATTGCTGTTTTTGGAGAATGAACAAAAAAGATCAAGCATAGAATTACAAGCTTTAGAATCATCAATTTTTTCTGTAAGTAAAGAAATCGATGAAGAACAAGAACGATTACAATTCCTCAAAGAAGTTATAGCTAATCGAGAATCCAAATCTTTGGAATTTAAAAGAATTCGCAATGAAGCAAAAGAATATGAAGCTAAGATTAGGGCAGAACAACATGCAATCATGCAATTGATTCATTCTTCTGAATTAAGTTTACAACAAGCTCAGATCGAATATAAAAGAATAGTAGAAAAAGCTGAAGAGCATTCTCCTGGTATTGATTTAGTACATATACCCGAAGAATGGATTCCACCTGCTGATTTTGATGAAATTATCGAAAGAGAAAAATCAAAAAAAATCACTCAACGTTTACAAAACTTAGGGAATGTTAATTTTCTAGCCTTAGAAGAATATGAAAAAGAACATGAACGATTTGAATTTCTAAAATCACAGTTGGCCGATTTGTCTGAAGCTGAAGATTCTTTGCAACATACCATGACAGAGATAAATCAAACAGCCCAACAACGTTTTCATGATACTTTCGAGCAAATCAGAGTACATTTTAAACATTTGTTTTCTTTGTTATTTAGTGGAAGTGGCGAGGCAGATATTCATCTTGGTGAAGGTGATCCACTTGAATGTTCTATAGAGATCTCAGCAAAACCACCCGGTAAAAGACCTCAATCAATTGAATTACTTTCTGCTGGTGAAAAAACATTAACTGCAATTGCATTACTCTTTGCAATTTACCTTGTTAAACCAAGTCCATTTTGTATTTTGGACGAAGTAGATGCACCATTAGATGATGCTAATATCGATAGATATTTACAACTCATTAGAAGCTTTAGTGATAAAACTCAGTTTTTAATGATTACACATAATAAAAAAACAATGGAAGCAGCTGATACACTTTATGGCATTACTCAAGAAGAAGAAGGTGTCTCTAAAGTAGTTTCAGTTAGATTTACCGGGCAAGACATTGCCGTATAAAATAGCATCCTTTTACATGTAGGATTTCACATATGAAAAAGTTTTTCTTTGCAAGTTTGTTCACATTCCTCTGTTTGATAAGTATAGACAGTACTCCTGTAAAGGCCCAATTTGAAGAGGATTTACCGCAAATAACTACAAATGACACACTTAATTATCCAATCAAAACAGTATGGAAATCAATTAAGCGTGCATTTTTTCTTAAAGGCACTTTTTCAGATCCTTCTACAAGAGAGCCAAAATTAGATGAAAAAACAAATCTTTATAGGGGATCAATTCGCTCAGATTTTTGTGTTTTTGCAGCCGGACCAGACACTACAGCTGATGTACTTGAACGATATGGCAGACTTCCAGTTATCCGTGGAGGCAAATGGGTAGCAGGTAGAGTAAAATATGAATTCCGTGTCAAAGAATTAACAGAAGAACAAACAATGATTAGCTTGGTTTGTGGTATCAGTGGATTTGAGGAAGCTGTTACGGGATCTGTACATTTTTGGAATTCGAATGGAATCCTTGATAAAGAAATCATCGATTTAGTCCGTAAATTAGCCGCAGACCCAGAAACTCTGAACTTCAAAGAAGATAGAATGAAATAATCATTATTAAGATTATGCTTTAATTCCTTTCCAACATGATGTTAAGGCTATATTTACAATCTGATCTAGATTAACATTTGATTGCTCTTCAATATAATGTAATGCCGTCATTACAGAATTAAGCACAATTGCCATCATTAAATGTATAGGCATTGGACTCAATACATTTTGAAACATGCCAGCCTGTAAAAATTGTAATAATTCAATCAATTGATTATTACCCTCTTCCTGTATTTCTTTGGATATTATAGGTCCCCTAGAAGTATATTCAATATATCTATACTCATTTCTGTTCTGTTCAAAATAAGTAAATAGGATTGTCCAATATTTTGTGAATCGTTCTTGATATGTATAATCTGAGCCTAAACCAGTTGCTAATTCAGCAGCTAATTTTTCCATTATCCAAATATACGTTTCACCCAATAATTCATCTTTACTTCGAAAATGATGATAAATTGTTCCCGCAGATACATTAGCTCTTTTGTAAATTAAAGACATAGGAGAATCATGAACTCCCCTTTCAGCTGCTAATAAAATAGTTGCTTTTATTACTTCTAGTCGTCTGTCCATAGTAGATCCTCTTAATTCGAATATTCATTCACATTCAAATTACAGAGAATATTAAATCAATCAAAACAAAATTATGGATAACAATACATAAGATAGAGTCTGTTTCTTATGATTCCTAATGCTTCATATCGTTTAGTTTTATGATTATATATTGGATTTGAAGTACTATCAACCATTATTCCAGCATAAGAGAAACTATTTTGTATATTCTGCATAATCAAAGCAGAACTACTAGTAAATGCAAAAGTTGATGTCCCAGGTGCTAAAGCATATGTTTTATTAGGGTTAAGACCATTTTTTTGGATATATTTTTGCCCATTGATGCTCATAAATTGATCTTGATTATTATCACCAGCAAAGAAGAATGCACTTCCATCATGCGAGAAACTAGGATTTCCAGATTGAATTCCAGATTCATATTCACTACTATTTAACACTATTCTTGGATTATTATTTTTCATCGCTTTAAAACCTATTAAAGCAGCTTCTGGATGAAGATTAATATGTGAAATCATATCATAAGATGGCGAATAAAATGGCTCTCTAAATTCATCAGAAATCATGATAGCATTATATGTATTTCCAATTCTTTTAATACACCCAATAATTGTTTGAGCTTGATTAAGCTGTAATTCATAAATGGCAGAGGCAAAAAGTAATTCTTGTTCTGATCTCATTAATCGCCATTGTTCACCAATTTCAGCTGCATATACAAATGAATTATCAAGCATAAATCCACAAGGAACAATCTTTGAAAATCTATCAGACTCAATATTATTTATAATAACAGATACCGAATTCCCCCTTTTAGCTTGATAAGCATAATGTTTACAATCATTACTAATATATACTTGCCCCAACCGACCAAATAATGAATATTGGGAAAATTCCCCGTTATTTTGTTCAATGCAAAGAATTTCATTTTCGCCTTGAAACATTGAATAGTAGATAAAACCTTGTCTGTTAAAAGAAAGAATACCTGGTTGATTTGCATTCAGGCTCAAGATGGTATCATCTATTATGACATTCCATTGTCCAACTCTAAAAGCAAAATATGCATAATGTAAACCATCTGCAGAGAATACCAATTGTTTTACAGAATCAAAATCTGAATGCCTAAACCCCTGAATAACTACACTGTATCTGTGTGAATATGGCTGAGTAATTGCCCACCAATTGCCAGTAGAATCAATATCAGCAGAAATTAAATTTTCGCTACCATCCAGTAATAGTTCTGCAGTACATTTATCTTGAGAAAAACTATATGAAAAAGTAAATAGACAAAAAATAAAACAAGAGCAAAAGAAATTCTTATATCTCATAGATAACTGATTTACTTAATTAAACAATCAGTAATTTGCGAATGTTAATTCACTAAAGTAGTTAAAAGATAGCATTTTACATGATATACTTTATTTCAGATGTACATATCGGCTTGGGGAATAAGCAAAAGCAAAAAGAGACAGAACAAGCATTTTTACAATTTCTACAAAAAATTGAAGATGATTGTGATCACCTGTATATTATAGGCGATTTATTTGATTATTGGTTTGAATATTCAACTGTAATTCCGAAACAATTTATTTCTATCTTGGCTGCAATTGAGAATTGGACAAAAAAAGGGAAATCAATCGACTATCTTATGGGAAATCATGACTTTGGCCATATATCTTTTTTTGAAAAAGAATTTGGCATTCACGTATATGAAGATGATATAATAAGAGAACATAATGGGAAAAAATTCTATTTGTCCCATGGAGATGGAAAAGCATATAATGATCAAGGATACAAGATACTTAAGAAAGTATTAAGGAATCCTTTAAGTAAATTATTATTTAAGTGGATACATCCTGATATTGGGATAGCAATTGCTGCACATGCTTCTAAGGAAAGTAGAGGATATACTGACAAAAAGGAATATGAATCCAACGATTATAAAGATGGATTGAAAGACTTTGCACAAAACAAAATTATACAAGATGGATTCGACTTTGTGATTATGGGTCATAAACACAAAGCCGAAACAATTGAATTTGGGAATGGCACTTATATTAACTTAGGACATTGGCTTTCATTTCCTGCACATTATGCTGTATTTGATGGCGAGAATGTAGTTTTGAAATCATTTCATTTTGAAAACACTATGCACTAAAAGCAAAGTTTAACATTTTATATAATAATCTTGCTACTGTTAAATCAGGGTGATACAATGATTTATCAGGTGCTAATTCTACGATATCTAAACCTATAATTTTCCTTCCAGAAGCAATAATCTCTCTAAATACATCTAATGTCTCACTATATAAAAAACCATCTGGTTCAGGTGTCCCTGTAGAAGGCATAATTGCTGGGTCAAAATAATCAACATCAAAAGTAATATATACTTCATCTGCAAGGGTTTCTACCACTTTCTTTTGCCATTTTCTTGTATGCTTATTTCTTCTGATCGCAGAAGCATAAAAGGTATTGACTTTCTTCTTTTTAATAAATTCTGCTTCTTCTTTACATTGGGCACGAATACCAACTTGTGTGATTTTTTGTGGAGACATAAATTCGCACACCCTGGCCATAAAGCATGCATGAGAATATTTAGATCCTTCATAAGAATCTCTTAAATCTGAATGAGCATCAAAATGAAGTACAGACATATCAGGGTACTTTTTAAAATGTGCATGAATTGGGGCAGTTGATATAGTATGCTCTCCACCCAAAGTGACCACAAATTTTCCCATATTTAATAATGTACTAACCTGATGCTCAATGATGTCTAATGCATCTTTGTTCACAGCATCACCAAATTCTATAGGCTTTATCGTTGCAATGCCTTTTTCGAAGCATAACTCTCTTTTTGTTTCATCATCATAAAATTCCACATAAGCACTAGCTTTTATAATACCTTTAGGGCCCTTTTTTGTGCCCGCACCATAACTTACAGTATGCTCATAAGGTGCTGATACTATTGCAATTGAAGATAATTCCAACGATGAATGTTCAGACCCAATAGCAAGAAAATTCTTATCAGTTCCATACACTTCCATGGTATGTTCCTTATGATTATATTACATGTAGAACGATATTGTATGCACAAATTTCGTGCTTTTCTATGAAGTGGAAAAGCCTAGTTTTGTATACTTCATATTATTAAAACAATATTCAATTATGACTAACACATTATACACTAGCATCGTATTGGTACTTTGTTCCTTTTCATTTGCTCTAAAAGCACAGAATAATGAAAGAAATACTGAATTAAAAAAAGCTGGAGAAGCATTAAAAAGGTATATGGAAAGTGCACATCCTACTCCTCAATTACAAAAAAATAGTGCAAGCCCAATGATTCCAATGGTTCAATCTATCGAGGCAAATTCATTGTTTTTTGATAATGCAAATATGATTGTTACAGAAACGGATCAATTTCCTGTTCAAAATGAATCCTCAATCGCAATCAATCCTAAGAATCCCAAAAATTTAATTGGATCTGCTGTAGATTATCGTTCTAATTCTTCTACCTGGGTGTATTATTCATTTGATGGAGGAAAAACGTGGAAGAATACAAATCTTGGGAAACCACCTAAAATGACAACTTCCAGCAATGACCCTTCCGTTGCATTTAATAATGATGGTATTGGATTTTTAGTATATGGGGCTTTTGGAGACAGAGCAAAAGTGTCTCCTGAAAATGGAGTATTTTTTTCTAAAACAACCGATGGTGGTTTAACATGGATAAAGCATATTCCCGTAATACAACATTTAGGAGATCAAACTCCAGATTCAAGTTTTGAAGACAAATATTATATATGGTCGGACAATTCCCCTATATCCCCATATTATAAACGATTATATATACCTTGGAAGCGAGTAATTAATCGAGACTCATCTACACAAATTGTTAATGTATATTCTACAGATCAGGGAAATACTTGGTCTGTACCAGTTCCAGTAAGCAATAGAATATCAGGTATTTCTGAGGATACAACATTCGGGCAGAGCTTCCCATTATCTGTAACAGGTCCTTTAGGACAAGTATATACTGTCTGGAATTTTGGTCCTAAAAAATCCATAGGTTTTTCTAAATCCACAGATGGTGGTGTTACATTTTCTAATCCACAAATCATACAAACCTATAATACCTTTGGAATCGCCAAAGATTTATCCGAAGGACCTAGGCATACATTAAAAGGTGGTGTTAGAGCAGAAGCATATCCATCGTTAACTTGCGACATCTATTCAGAGAAAAGAAAAGGATACTTATACTTGGTGTGGGCAGCTGATTCCATCCCAAATATTTATTTTTCTAGATCAACCGATGAGGGAAATACATGGTCTAAAGCTAAGATTATTCACTCAGACATCACAAATGATCAATTTTGGCCATGGATTAGTATAGACCCTACAAATGGTGATATAGCAGTTATGTATTTAGATTCTAGAGATGACAAACAAAATATTATCACAAATTGTTATATCAGCTATTCCAGCGATGGTGGTGATACTTGGTTAGATAGAAGAGCCTCTGATGCTGCGAGTGATCTAAGAAATAATCCATTTCAGAACAATGTTTTTGCGGGTGATTATAGCGGATGTACTTTTTATGATGGTATTATTTATCCATCCTGGGTAGATATGCGGAATGCTGCAATTACCAAAATAGATAATGATGTCTACACTTCAATTATAAATACTAGAAATCCTCAACCTCCAGATCCATTTTGGGCAAGGCCTTCATCTATTGATACTACGCTAATAACATTATATTGGGAGGCTCCAAAAGCACGTTCTTTTGGCCAAAGTTTAAATGGAGAATGCACTTATGTTTTATTTAGAAATAATCAATTTTTGGCATCACTTCCATCTGGACAACTTTCATACAAAGATACATCTGTTATTGCTTTTAGAGTATATAAGTATTCAATCAGGGCTATCATTGGTCAAGATACAAGTGCAGAACGTTTAGTTTCGTGTACAGCAGGTGGTTCTAAATTACCACAAGCACCTAAGATTTTATCATTTACTCCAAAAGAATCTCCAACTTCCATTCAATTATCGATTTCTATTCCAGCATTTAGAGCAGATACGATAACACCTTTTGTCAACCCGCAATCATTATTGATCTATCGTGATGGATTTAAGATAAATGAATATTCTTTATCGATTACAGACACTGGCAAAGTATTAATAATCGCTGATACTCTGAATGAAAAAGGCTGGTATCGTTATTATTGCACCATAAAAGATGCATCCGCATCAAAGCTTGAAAGTGGAAAATCATTTGATATCCTGGCATATGGTGGCCCAGTATTAACTGATCATTCAGAAACATTTGACGATGCGGTATTACCTAAATATCATATAGGTGGTACATTTAAAAGTAATGCTGTATTTGCGCATTCAAAGCCATTTTCTTTAGATGAATCTCCAGATGGGCTTTATTCTCGAAATGAAAAAGATACTTTTATGATTTTCCCAATCAAAACTTTGAATAATAGCACATATGCATTATCATTTTGGCATGCAGCAATTGTAGACATAGAAGACTCTGCAATTGTAGAATATTCATCTGATTGGGGCAAACAATGGAGTCAATTATCTACATATAATAGAAATAATTATACTCCATGGAATGATGGCGATCAGAATGAAGCAGACTGGAAACCAGAGACGATAGTATTTAAAGCTGAGTCAGATACTGCTTTAATTCGATTTCGTTTTAAATCGAATGGTTCAATTCAAGATGCTGGCTGGTCTATAGATGATATTTTATGCTCTTCTTCTACTGGCATTAAAAGGCAAGATGAACAGCAATCAGATTTTATTATTTATCCAAATCCGGCTAAGGAATCAATAATCATATCAAATTTTTTAAGCACATTTATTGACAAAATAATATGCTATGACAATCTAGGAAAAGAAGTTCAAGCGATTAATGTGAATAATAAAATGCAGGATATGATAACAATGGATATATCTTCATTATATACAGGAGTGTATTCTCTAGTTATTATACAAAATGGCTCTATGATATCGGTAAAACAACTTGTAATTTCAAGATAGTTTTTATTCGACCCCCTTTATATGTTGGCAGTGAAGCCAAATTGTGTATTTTTGCAAGCCTTTCGTTGTAATTATCTATGCAGGAGTGGCGAAATGGCAGACGCGCTGGACTCAAAATCCAGTGGGCCCTAAACCCGTGTGGGTTCGAGTCCCACCTTCTGCACTGTCCTTTTTAGGATATAAAAAAACCAATGCTTATGCATTGGTTTTTTTTGTTTTATATAGATCTATTGAATGTAAGAAACGGTTTGTTAGGTATTAGTTAAGTATATTTCCCTCTATTTAGGGAGAGTTCTTTCTCCCACCCCGCCCTATGGGAACCCCTCCAGAGGGGAGTAAGATTCTGATTCCCATCCACAAAAAAGGGGTGTGTTCTTTTCTCCCACCCCGCCCAATGGGCACCCCTCACATGAGGGAAATAAGTGGTATTTTCGTTTACAATCTTATGTAGTAGGATTACTCTTTTTCCATTCATCGTACATATTTTTAAGCATTTGCACATCATCCCAAGCAGGTTTTTTCCAGTTTGGATTACGCAATAAAGCAGCTGGATTATAT
>JALRHN010000055.1 GCA_023259575.1 Candidatus Kapaibacterium sp.
GTGGATTGATATATGCCCATGAAGTTCCTGATGCTGATTCATAAACAAGACCATTATTTGTTCCAGCATATAGCTTGCCATTATGATTTACCAAACTTGTAATTTCAACGTTAGCAGCTAATGTTAATACAGTTGATAAAACATTGCTAGAATAATTATAAATTTTATTATTTGCTACAGATACAATTTTAGACCCAAAAGCCAAAGATTTAGTAAAAGGACTGTCGGACGATGTAGCCTTTTCTGTCCAAATTCTAGGTGTATTAGAAAGTAACCAATCAAAAGTTGAAATACCTTCTTCAAAACTAACCCAACCCTCAAGATCAGCGGATGGAAAATCTGTTACATCTCTGAAATCTGCATAATGAGATGCTTGAAAACTTGAAATTCCTGAGAGATCATCATATCCTGAAATAGTAATCTTACCTAAATTAGAACCTGCATAATAATCGCCTCTATATGAAATTCTGACATTTGAAATTTGAACAGGATCTTTAAATGTATACTTCAAAAAATCAGTGGAATATTCATCAGCAATAGTTCTATAAACGGATAACCAATCAGAATCTGGAGTCAATTTAACTTCCACAGAATATTGCTTAGGTGTCGATGCTGTTGCTCCAATAATCATAGACGCAACTGAAGGATATGTAGCAACGCCTTGACTAGAAACTGAAATTGGATCAAAAGATTTGTTTAAATATTGAACTCCACCATAACCAATAATTTCATAAGAACTTTCATTTTCAGAACCACCAAAATTATTAGCAACTCTAATTGGATTATCTAACATATCATAAGCAACTGTAATATCAGACAAGGAAGATGAATTTTCTCCTTCTAAAATGTAGTATGCTCTACCAGAACTTTTCTGCCATGTAAGGTTATCAGAAGAATATGCAAAATTATTATTAGAATCTGTTTGAGAAGCTATGTAAATACTAGCGTTATCTGAAGTCGGAGGAAATACTTCAATTTCAATCACAAACCAATATTTAGTTGATTGAGACAGAGTATATACTACATCAAATTTATAATCTGCCAAAGTGTCTGTCAGAGTCGCAAATGTAAATGAAGAAGATGATGTTGCAATAATACTACTTGGGTTACCGGCACTATCAGAGTAAATGTAAAACTTAAATCCATTTGCAGTGTTAGAAATTGTGCCGCTTTTCTTCAACTTTACTGTTACAGATTTAATTTCTTGCTCTATGTTGGGTGTATAACTCCAGGCTTCATATCTCTTAGTTAAAGTTCTTACATTAGTTGTTGAACTATCAGAAGATGAAGAAGAAGCGAATGCGGAAAATTGATGTACGAATATGCCACCAGAATCTTCATTTTGATTGATAATAACATATCCTTGGGGAGCTTTGGTATCAAGAAATACGCTAGCTTTAGGATATGTGTATGCTTTCTCAAGAACTTCGCATTTTGGAAGTGCAGATGGAGAGTCTATCCAACTGTAAATATCAAAAAAGTTGCTTGGTTGAACAGTTAATGTAGATACTTCATTTATCTCAGGAGTAGAAGTAATATTTACATCTTTAGCTTTTTTGGACTTTCTGGTTTTCTTATCTTGAGACATATTAGACAATTATGCTTTCGTATTGACCTGACACAACTAAAATATTATTGTGAGTTATTGCTAATAAAGGTCTGATCATACCCTTGGTGTCATTATTAATAATTTCCCTAGCTACAACTCCATCTTCCTGTACCCAAATTTCTTTTTCTGCAATATATTTGAATGTTTTACTCATTCTATCAATTGGATTATCAGATAATCTTGTTGTTAATAATCCATCAGTCAAAGCATAAAGAGTACCTAAATGATGCACTAGTTTTTGTACACCGCCAGTAGATGGGAATCTCCATGTCAAATGGAAATCGTCAATCTTCTTAGTTGATGGAGATAAAGATTCACCATACAAGAAATTTAAATGTCCATAAATAAACTTAGAAGCTGCTTCACTATAATCAATTTTACCTAATTTGATATATTCAGCACTGTTTTTCGACACTAAGCAATTAACTTTACTAAATACTGGATTAACGTTACCACCATACCAAATCTTTAAATCTCTATTTTCTACACCAATTCTGATAGATGTAGGATTTTGAGTAATAGAATTTGGTAAATCGTTGTCATAAATCATAACATAATCTACGTAGATATTATTAGGTCTTAGATTCTCTTCGAAATTAGCAAACTCAAAAGCCAAGTAGTTAACTTCGCCATTCCATGATGGAGAGAATTCATAAGTGTAATATTTTGCAGATTTATTCTCAAGAGGAACTTCACAATAGTTTAAATCTTGTTTAGAATGAGATGACCAATACATTCTGATTTTTGCTTCTGATGCATTTTCATATAGAGGAGTATTGTAAACTAATCTCAACTTAATTTTAACTCTAGTTGTTTCATCTACAATCATAGTTTTAGAAGTTGTTAATGATTGAGTAGTAAAATCAGAACTAAATAAATCAGTATTGGACCAGAAGATAAATGGGTTTCCATAATTAAAACTGGAATCTAATTGAACATTTAAATACTGCTCATTGCCAGCGCTAACAGGAGTACCTGCTTTCTTGTTATCTCCAACAGGTACTACATATTTTCCAGCAAACCAATCTTCATTAATTGCTGTAGAATTTGTTGTCTCCCAATAAGGACCAGTATCTTCTGTGTTGTTATTTGAAAAACTCCAAATCTTAATGATATTTGATTTTTGAATTCCATTAATTGTTGGGTAGTAAGAAATCTCAGAAGTGGTTGTTCCATTTTCAAGATACATTTTTGTAGAATCATATCTTATAGTATAATTATAAAAACCATCTGAAACCTCAATTGCTTGTTTGCCTGTACCAGAGACATGCTGTAGATCTAAATCAATAGTGTATTTATATTTATCAAAAACAAATGATCCAGTAGCAAATGTATAATCTGCAGCAGGTTGTAAAATCCATAAAGATTTGGTATTTCTAGTTCCATAATCAACATTAATTGCCCAACCAGCAGTAATATTAGATGCACCTGTGGAAAAAGCCGAATCTCTTACCCAGCTAGTCGAGGAAACTACATATAGTCCATTTTCATTTGGATTAGTTTGATTTTTAACAAGAACTCTATCACCAATGCTTAATATAATTCCATCAATTGTTTGAGTACCTGATAAAGTAATTAACTCTGTAGTTGCAACTTTAGCATTATATGGATTAGTGTAAATTGGCTTCAAAGAATTACATAAATATTCCCAGTCACTTCCAGAATCAAAAGAAAATAATGCTGTTGAAGAAGATGTAGTGTCTAAAGCAATATAATTTCTAATAGATCCAATATAATTATCATCTATAATTGGACTATAAGATAATGCAGAAGAAGATCTTTGTGTAGAATTTCCTAAATAACTTGTTGAAGAGCTAAAATAATATTGAGCAGGATAAGGGTCTCTAGCAAAAACTTCATCAAACTCAACTTGCATCCATTTATCAACATTAGATGGATTTAATACACTTGTCTCAACATAACTATAAATTTCAGGTCTTCCATCTAAACCAGCTAAAACTTGATTGTCAGATGCAGCTAAAGCCCTAACTGCTGGCAATGATGTTTCACTTAATCCTAAGTTTTGATTAATTAATAATGTGCTAGTAACTAACTCTGATTCGAGTCCTAATTCATTAATAAATCTTTCATATCTGACCATTTTAGAAGATCTACAGCCAACAAATATTTTATTGAATGCAGAAACTAATGACATTGCACCACCAGAAGATAATGCTAAATCTCCTGTGTTGCCAACCTGTAACCAAGAAGCATTACTTGAAATTTCAGAAAGTTTTGATCTAAATAATCTTGGTTTTTTGTCAGTAGAAACATAAACATAATACTCAGATTCATGTAAATACTGATGAACTAAAATTGATGTAATAGGCAAAGCAATACCATCAAAAGCTGTAAATATTGGTCCTGTTAACTTACTACCATCATATAAATAAACTGAGCCTTTACTTGTGCCTAAAATAATCCCATTTGCATATGATTTGACAGCTGTGATACAAATTTCTCCATAATGCCCAAGATCTAAAGCTTTTTTGAATACATTGTCATCCCACGAATAAAGAACAGCGGAGTTCCTTGTAACTGTACATGTAATTTGCACTCCTAAAGGTATCGCTGAAGCAAATACAATGAGTCCAGAAGATGGATCAACTACATAAGAAAGTGCAGTTCCATTAATGACAATAGTATCGTTTGTTCTAGCTGATAAAATTCTTCCTGTAGTATTAGACTTGATATAAAATGCAGTTCTAGCTACATAATTACCATTAGTAGATTCAATTAAACTCATATTCAAATACTGAGTTTGTTTAGTACCTCCGAAGAATAAAGTTTCAGAATACACTCCTGTTTTTTGCCAAGAATCTGCACTTACGAAAACAATTCCTCTTGAACTAGCTTCATATAGTTTACTCCAGATATTTTCCTGAAGAGATATATTATTTCCATAGTCTCTTAATTGAAATTGCAAACTCTTTCTACCATCACCGGAAGATAATGAAAAATTATTAATATTCTTATATGAATTCCAATTTGACCAAGAAGTATATCCATTTGAATTTACTGTGCGGAATCTGAAATCCTTAATCCCTGAAACTCTATCATTTGCAGTAAATTTAACAGTTGATTTTAAAGAATTTACATAACTTAAATCTAGATTATTTGATGTGTCATAGAAATTTGCATTTCCAGTTGGAGGTGTGGTGTCAACAATTGCCTGACCTTGAGCAAATACAGTCAACGGGAATGATTCAGAAATATTTCCCATAAAATCAATTACTTGTGCCCAGATTTTTCTAGCACCAATCATGCCAGCATTCATATTAGAAGTTACTGTTTCAGAAATGCCAAAATTATTAGTAGAGCTAGATCCATATAAATAAACTACATACTGAGCACTACCAGACTGATTAAATTGTTCCCAAGATTGCCAGGGAGTATAAGAAACATTTCCGTAGTCAGTTTCTTTGCCAAATCTAAATGCCAACACACCAGAAGAAGAATCATTTGCTTTAATTCTTACCGTAGCAGTTCTTACCGTAGTTTTATCAACAAATTCAATTACAGGTTTATTATTAACAAAAGCTGGTGGAGTAATATCAACTTTTAATGAATCAGAAAGTATTGATGCAGATGAGCTAATATTTGCATGTGACAAGGCTCTTACTCTACCTGTCAAATACAAATTATCTCTTTTGTTTCTTTCTCTTAATACTGCTTTAGAATAAACCTTAAACCATAATCTAGGTGCTAAATTCCATCCAGCAAAATCTCCAGTTGAAATAACTTCAGATTCTGTAGTTTCTTTAGAATTGGAAGTGCCTAGTGTAAGACCCATAGGAAGTCTAATTGCAACCCAAACTTTTTCATTCGCAGTAATATTTAAAGGTCTTGATTCAGTTGGCAATGGATTTTCAGGATTAGTTACCGGAATTTCATCTAATACAAAAGCTCCAACACTGTATGTTCCATAACTAAGAATCTTTTGAATCAAATCATTATAAGCTGCTGAAACACCACTTGTCAATAATGGTGCAAGATCGTAAGTAAACCAATCTGTTTTAGAAGATCCAATTTCTTCATTACTATTTGAAAAGAATCTAAATTTTACATTAATAGATTCAGATGGTAAAGCTCTAGATGCCCATAATGCTTTAATTTCAAGTAATGTTGGATTGATAGCTGAATAAAAAGAAGATAAAGATCCAAATGTGATTTTCTTGGTAAATACTGTTGACTTATAATGATAATATTCTTGATTAGAATAATTATCTGGATAATCTAAATACCAATATGTCTTACCATTTACGTTTCCATTTAAGATTGCATAAGGTTGATATCTAGATGCTGCTGTTGACGAATCTAAAACCCAGGAGCCATTAAGTCCACTTCCAGGATTAATGACTTTATAAATTCCATTTTGATATTTGTCGAGCTGGTCTTTAACTAAAACTAAATCCCCTGAAGACAATGTATAGCCATCAAGAACAGAAGGTGCTGCTAAAATATTTACATTTATGCCGTTTGTAGTAGCTTTGATAGAAATAGCAGATAATTCAGTAAATGGAATCTTATAATCCCACCCTTGGAAATCTGTACTACCTGCTAATAAAAATTGTCCAAGCCATGGTTTAATTTGTCCACTTCCAGTATCTGATTTTAAAAAGTGTCTGATAGTTGAATTATTTAAACTATCATCAGAAATTAATCTAGGTAAACCATATACACTGAAATTATTAACAATAGAACTTCCTGAGCCAAATGTAGAACCAACAAATCCAGTAGCTATATAATATCCCAAACCATTCTTATAAGTCCAAATTTTGTTCGATAAAAGAATAGATCCTTTAATTTCATTGTTTCTTTTTAAGATAATCCATGTACCATCAGCATTTGACTTATTTAATTGCCCCTTATAACCTACTGGATGTTCGTCAGTGATATAAATAGCATAATCATCTATATCGTTAGGGTTATACTTACATAAAACTTGAGAGGTTGAAACATTTGAATAAATTCTCTCAACTAATAAAACTTGAGAATTTTTAGCATCAAAGAAAACAGCAACTGTAGTAGTATTAATTGGTTCATGAGTAGGAACATAATCAGGAAGACATCTTGTAATCATTGGTCTTAAAAGAGTACTATCAGATGCATTAACTGTTGGATCTGTGCTAAAAACTACATAATAAGTATCTGAATTATGGTCTATATTTGTATATACTACAGCTCTTGAAGACATAGTAGGCTTATTTAATTGATACTCTACAATTTCAGAAGAATTTAACTTATTAACTGTAAGTCCTGTAGCTAAAGTCACTGGTGAACTTGAACCAATCAAAGGCTCAGAATAAAGAGTCCACTCATTTTTAATATTAACTGAATTGACCCAGCTAGTAACATTGACAGTTGGAAAATTTAATGGATGTTTATCATCAACTTTACAATCGCCCAAGTCTGCATTAAGATAAGCATTACCCTTGACTAATGCAATTTCACTAATCGTTACAGTACCATCGTGAGCATTAATAGAAGCACCATAACCACATTTAATCGTATCAACTGTAAATTCTGGAATTAAAGATGAAGCCAATAAATAACTTTGATTATCAGTGGCTGTCCAATAAAATTCAACAATATATTGATCATCTGTAGTTTTAGAAAGATAAGATTCAAATAAACCACCTTGAAGAATCAAATCTCTGAGGTGTAGTGGTAGATTTGTAGTTTGATTTTCTACTGAATCAACTCCATTGACAACTTTATATAATTTTGCAACCGGATAAGCATTAGGGGAGGATGTAATTGAACATACAATTTCCTGAGAAGAGCCTGGATTTGAAGCTAAATCTAAATAATGAAGTTTTGCAAAGATTTTATATTCAGCTGCAGTATTTGATATAGTTAAATTAATCTTAGATTGGGACAAAATTGAAAGGTCAGAGCCTACTAAAGAAAAACCATTATTACCATAGAAAAATGCACCTCTTCTTGATGAGTTGAGAGCAATAGAAGTTCCTAAAGTTAATGATTCTGAAGTGTATGTAGTTGCAGCGTAGTTAATTTTATAGCTTGTTGTTGGAAGGTTTGTACCAGCAACATCATTGACCATAGATCTAAAATTACCAGAAGTATTATTAGAACGTGTCGTGAGTAAATTCAAAACCCCTGTGTCATAAGAAATTTCAAAAATGTCACCAATATACGAGCTAACTCCAGATCCATAAATGCCAGTTGAAGATTCTGAGCTTGATCTAAAGTGAAATAAAGATTGAGCACCTGTAAATCCAGTTTTATTAGTATCTGCAATCAGTCTTCCTGGAGTAGATGGTAATTCTCCTTCCCAAGAAATTTGATCATATATGGCATAGCCTTCTGGATAACTAGCTTGTTCGCCAGAAGTTGATTGAACTAAAGCTTTGATATAAACTGTTGACAATCCACCTGTAGCAGATAATGGCCAGTTATTGATTACATAAAGACCTGTTCCAGCAGCAGTTGTCCTTGAAGTCTCTATAGTTGAACTAGAGCTGAAAAAATATAATGAATTTAAATTTAATGTATAGTCAGTGCTTGAAGAATAATTTCCTGCGCTTGGCCAGTTTTCAATTTTAATAGTTGACTGATTACTGAATTCTGGGTCGTTGGAGATTTCTAAGCTAACAATTTTTTGAAGTGCAACTGGTTCTCTATTAACAGTATCTAAAAGCTCAAATTTTAATGTAATTGTATGATTATTAGCATCTAAAGCAGAAGTTAACGCAGGTTTATTTGTGTTATAAACTGCACCTGAATCTAAAAAATTTGAACGTAAATATGTGCTTCTCAGATTATCTGGAAGAACTAATTGAGCTTTAATTGGCATGTTTGATTCCTAAAATAGGCAATGAAAAATAGAGATTTCTTGCCTATTAATTCCAATTTTACAAGATTTTTACCTATACGATTCCAAACGATATAGGCATAGATTCTTGAATGATCATTGGGCAGTAAACATCCATTAACATAAATCCATCGACATAATTGACTGTATCTTCTTTATGAAAGTCAAAAGAAGCTACATAAATCGACATTGTTGGATTTAAAGCACTATCATGTTCAACAAAATACATTGATAAGCTAATTGGATCCTTTACTGTATCCAAACCCGCTGGGAGAGATAATTTAAGTTTTAAAGCAGACTTTTCGCCTTGAGTAATTGCTGGTTCTACTACTCTATCTGAAACTATTTTGAAATAAATTGTTCTTTTGTCAAATCCAATGCCTTCATTAATTGCATCTAATTCTGCCGTAGTTAAATCAGGACCATGAGTAGGAACAGTAGAAATTACTGGATTTCCATGTCTTATGTCTCTAGGTCTACTAAAAGTATTACTGCTAAATTTATCATAGACACCTATTGCAAATTCAGGATCTCTCTGCCCGACAGAAATATTTAATGGTGAAGTTAATGCAGTAAATGCAGACACAGAAGAAGATTTAAATTCACTTGTTACTTCTTCGAAAATTAAAGTAGAAGTAAGTGAAGGTGTGGATGGTCGAGTAAGTATTGAAGTTGACCCTCGATTTGCAAGAGATACAGATAGCACTATCAAGCAAGCCCGCTATCTTTGGGAAAAGGTAAATATGCCGAACTTACTTATAAAGGTTCCGGCCACGAGAGAAGGTCTGCCAGCAATTCGCCAACTTATCAGCGAAGGTATCAGCGTAAACGTCACAATCATATTCTCAGTAGCAAGATATAAAGAAGTTTTAGCGGCTTTCATTTCTGGGATAACCGATCGAGTGTCTTCGGGATTGCCAGTTTCGGGGATTCACTCGGTTGCTTCGTTTTTCGTTAGCCGCGTTGATACCGAAATTGATCCTCAGCTTAAAGAACTCCAATTAGAAAGTTTGCTTGGGAAAAGCGCTATTGCTAATGCCAGGCTGGCATACCAACATTTCAGCGAGGTGTACGAGTCATTGGAGTGGAAAAATTTAGCTACTAGCGGCGCATCTATCCAACGACCACTCTGGGCCTCAACTGGAGTTAAAGACCCAAACTATGACCCTGCAATGTACGTAAATGAATTGGTCGCCCGACACACGGTAAACACAATGCCTGAGGCAACTCTGGAAGCAGCTGCGAATTCGCAGAATTTCAAAGGTGATTCGATTACCGGCAAATATTTAGATTCCAAAATGATTATGTCAGAACTTGAGAAAAATGGAATCGAAATGGAAAAAGTTGCTGACAAACTAGAGGAAGAGGGAATTGAGAAATTTATTAAACCTTGGCTCAATCTCATCTCGGTAGTTGAAAAGGTTACGCGTTGATTTTTTCGCGTGGCTTCGATCTGAGCTCCAATCATTGGGAGTCGCTTAATCAGATTGCTCCTCGACTAGCGGCAAAAGATCACACCATTTGGGGCGAACTTGCAGAAAATGAAGCAGCCCAACGACTCGACTGGATTGATCTCCCCCAAACTTCGCGCCAACTTCTTCCGATACTTGATGCGCTTTCGGCCTGGTCCCGCGAACTTGGTCATAAACGTTTCATACTCTGTGGCATGGGAGGCTCTTCTCTCGCCCCCGAAGTTATTGCGACTCATTATTCAAAGCAGCTAGAAGTACTGGATTCCACAGATCCCGACCAAATCGCAAAAGTATTGGCGGGCGGAATAGCTGATTCCTGCATCATTGTTTCCAGTAAGTCCGGAACAACAATAGAAACGAAATCTCAATTTGCATTTTTTCATCGAGAAATTGAAAAATTGGGAAAGAACCCAAGCGATCACTTTGTTTTTGTAACCGATCCTGGAAGTTCACTCGAAGCGCAGGGAAAATCATTCGGGATAAAAGTAATTCTGGCTAATCCCAAAGTTGGGGGCAGGTTTAGCGCGCTAAGTGCCTTTGGGCTGGTGCCAGCAGCGCTCTTGGGTATTGATGTATCAGTGCTTCTCGATGACGCCGAAGTCGCCGCTAAAAATTTCGCACAACCGAATTCCGAACCAATCAAGGTTGCTTCTGCGTTGGCTAGCACTCCATTTCCTGAATTTTATGATGCCGACTCTATCCCCGGTCTAGGCGATTGGATTGAGCAATTAATCGGAGAATCAACTGGAAAAGATGGACGTGGCGTCTTGCCGGTAATAGTGAATCAAAAAAGTGGCGAAACAATTACATTTTCGCAAGCGGATACTAAATCAGTTTATGGACCTCTTGGCGCCCAGTTTATTTTCTGGGAATGGACAACAGCCTTACTATGTTTCTTGCTTAATGTTGATCCATTTAATCAACCAAATGTTGCTGAGGCCAAGGATCGAACAGCAGCTATTCTCAAGCGAGATTCAAAGCAGAATCCCCCAATTTTTGAGGATGAAAAAGTGCAACTTTTTGGAGGAACACCGGTAACTTCCCTGGAAGATTTCTTCGGAAGATTCCTCGCAATTCCGAGTGAATATATTGCCGTGATGGCTTACTTAAATCGTAAATCTAGTGAAATTCATTTGATTAGGGAGGTTCTCGCAAAACTTACCAATCGACCTGTGACATTCGGCTGGGGTCCTCGATTTCTACATTCAACCGGACAATTTCATAAAGGTGGCCCAGCGACCGGTCTATTTCTACAGATAACGACGCATTACACATCAGATCTTCAAGTTCCCGGTGAAGCGTTTAGTTTTTCAAAGTTAATCTCAGCTCAAGCAGCTGGAGATCAGGAAGCTCTTGAAAACAGAAAATTGCCCTTCTTTAGAGTTCACCTTAAAGAGAGCGATAGCGGAGTTAAACGCCTATTGTCGGCAGCAAAATCTTTAAAGAATTAATCTTCTTCGTCGGCCCGTAACTTTTTGAGGGCGGCTTCTAAAATCTTCTTCGCTTCAGCTTCAGTGCGACGTTCCTTCACATATGCAAGGTGTGTCTTATATGGCTCGTTCTTTAATGGAGAGGGAGGGTTGTTTTTATCTCGACCTGCAGGAAAACCACATCTCGGACAATCCCATTCTTCTGGAATAGCTACAGTGCCATCATCTGCGAACGATGGCTTCGTTTCGTGTCCATTTAAGCACCAATAAGAGATTCGAAAACGCGCAATCGCCTCGCCACGCTCAGCCTCGCCCATGGGGCCAGCGCCAACACGACTTCCTCGAATAGCACTTCCGCTCATCGCAACTCGCTTCCTATTGGGATCTTCTCTAGCTCTTTAACAGCAAACTCAATGCAACTATTCCGGCGAACCAGAGTCCGCCAACGACAATCGTGATCCGATCGAGATTTCGTTCGACCACTGAAGAGCCGCCATAGGTAGAGGAGACGCCACCACCAAAGAGGTCGGAGAGTCCGCTTCCTTTGCCCTTATGGAGCAGAACTAAGAGAATCATCAACGCGCTGAGGATGATCAGGAAGATGGAGAGACCGAGAACCATGAAGACTCCTTGATGGGTAGAGGGAAAGGATACCGGTTAAAACTTGTGGAACTTCGCTATTTTGGCGAACT
>JALRHN010000056.1 GCA_023259575.1 Candidatus Kapaibacterium sp.
ATTCGTTCTAAACGATTTATTCATTGTCATTCTTATGTTCAAAGCGAAATTCTTATGCTCATAAGATTAGCAGAGGAATTCAAATTTAAAGTAAATACTTTTACGCACATTTTAGAAGGGTATAAAGTAGCAAAGGAAATGTCTGAACATGGAGTTGGCGGTTCTAGCTTTGCAGATTGGTGGGCTTATAAATTTGAAGTTTTTGATGCTATTCCTCAAAATTCAGGGATTATGCATGAACAAGGTGTTACTGTTGCAATCAATTCTGATGATGCAGAAATGGCCAGAAGATTAAATCAAGAAGCTGGAAAATCTGTTAAATATGGAAATGTACCAGAAGAAGAAGCAATTAAATTTGTAACGATAAATCCGGCAAAGCTTCTTAAAGTTGATAATTCAATCGGCTCTCTAGAAATTGGTAAAGATGCAGATTTAGTTGTGTGGAGCGCAAATCCTTTGTCTAATTTTTCTAAACCAGAACAAACTTATATTGATGGGAAATGTTATTTCGATAGAAAAACCGATGAACTCTTAAGAAAAAGAGATGCAGCAATGAGAGCTGCACTCGAACAAAAAGCTATTGAATTTGCAAATAATGGTGAAACTACTCGTATTAAAACAGGTTCTAAAAAACACCTATATGATTGCGAAGATATTTTTGATGAGATTGCTGGTTCTGAAGACTAACATAAATGAGATAATTGAGAGACCGTTCTGAATCTAGTATTCGAACGGTTTTTTTATTTTAGTCACAATTTCAGGGGAACATTATGAAAACATTTACTATATATCCTGCATTAAAGTTATTGATTGCCATTATCTTTGGAATTGCAATGTGCAATGCTGGAAAATATAGCATTCACTCTACTACTTTTTTGGTATTTAGCATCATTTTTATAGTAATTGGGATTCATAAATTATCAAGAAATTATAGTTATTGGCTTTCTGCAATATTCTTGGGGATGTGGATTGGACAAAGATCCAATGAAATTGAGATCCATTCTCAAAGAAAAATTATTCCAAGGATGGATGCCACTATCAAGGGTGAAATTGTCTCTATTGTCCAAAAAGACAGTCTTTATGCTATCTATATTATAAAAGGATGGATAAATATCAAGCAATTACCGAGGATAGAATCTTGCAGAATTCTTTTAACAATTGGGGAAGCAAAACAATCTAAAAACCTTTCTGTTGGATCGATTATATGGAGTACTGCCGACGTTTCTTTGCCAGAACCAACTCTATTACCTGGACTATTTAATCAAGCTGCATATTGCAAAGCACTTGATATTCAATTTTGTGCATTCGCAAAATCAAAGAATACAGCGATTTTAGAGAGAAAAAATACCTTCTATTCTTATGCTTACTCTAGCTCACAATATATACAGTCAATAATTGATTCAATATATCCACAATCAACAGAAAACATAGTTATAGGTTTATTATTAGGAGAAACCAAAGGAATAAGCCAAGAGATAAAAAAAGCATATACTATGGCAGGAACAGCTCATATTTTATCAGTTAGTGGCTTTCATACAGGTATCATTGCATTTGGATTAACATTGGTTTTAGGATTTATTAATACAGGATGGATAAGATTAATTGTCTTTACTGTATGTCTTTCACTATTTTTATTGATTACAGGGATGGATCCACCAGCGATTAGAGCAGGCATTATGTCTTTTATTTCTATGTCAATTCAATTATCAGGAAGAAAACAATATCCTATAAATATACTGAGTGCTGTGATTATAGTAATGTTGATATCAGACCCATCTTTACTATACTCCGCAGGCTTTTTTATGTCAATTTGCGCAATGATTGGCTTATTAATTTTTTCTCCATTAATTAAAAAACAGTTCATAGCACTTGGCCTACAAAAAATTTTACCACAATGGCTGATAGATTCAATTTCTGTCTCTTTTTCTGCATCTATTATAATGGCACCAATCATTGGCTATTATTTTGAAACGATTTCTTTAATAAGTCCAATCGCAAATATCTTCTTATTACCTGGCATTAGTTTGGCGATGATTTGGAGCATTTTTGCTATTGTATTGTACCCCATACATCATGGAATTTCTCTATTATATGTATTACCCTCACATTATGCATTGAATACTATCAATTCTATTCATCTATGGATTGCAGAATGTTCATGGATTGAATTTCATTCTCATTATGCGTGGATATATGGAATAGCAATATGTGCGATAAGCATCTATATATGTAACTGTAAGAATAAAACAGTTTTTTTCTTAAGGATTATAAGTTCAATTATTGTTTTTTGGGGAATCCACTCATTTATACAAGTACAAGAAATTCAGGATAAGGACAAAATTTCACATACAATCTCATTGTATTCTGGAAGAAAGACGATTGGATTATTTACTCAATCAAGTTATAATCAGCAGATCACATTTTTGCTATTTGACAGAAAAGCACATCAGTATTCGACTGTAGATAATACCATTCTTAATTTTATGCACAAGAATAGTCCAAAAAAAATTTCACTATATGTTGCTGGAAGGTGTTCTATTATGACAGCTAAATCGATACAAAAAAGGGAGCTTAACGCATCTTTGGTATATAAAGAAGTAAAGCCTACATTATTCTATAAATATGTATGCTTACTAGTAAAAAACACAAACAAGGCTAAGCATTTTGTGCAGATTATTGACATTCCCGACTATTGAAACAATTCTGGAAATAACATTTCTTCGATGATCTCACACCAAATATGTCCAATCATAATATGTGATTCTTGAATACGAGCAGTAACAGAACTAGGAACAATTACTGCATCTTCGCAATCATCAATTAAAGTACCACCAGTTCCGCCTAATAAACCAATAGTATACACATCTTGTTTTTTGGCTTGGATAATAGCCCTTTTTACATTTTCAGAATTTCCACTAGTAGAAATACCAATTAATACATCACCAGGCCGACCATAAGCTTCAACGCATCGTGCAAAAACATTTTCAAATCCAATATCATTACCTCCAGCAGTCATAATAGAGGGGTCTACAGTTAAAGCAATTGCAGGAATAGCTGCTCTATTAATATGACCTCTTAATCTAATAACAAGCTCTGCAGCTAAATGCTGAGAATCTGCGGCACTTCCACCATTGCCACAAAACAATATTTTACCCCCATTCTTACATCTATCGGCCAAAAGCAGTCCTATTCTCTCTATTTCTTGCTTTTGATGCACCAATAATAATTCTTTTGTAGCAATAGAATCTTTTACTACTTGTTCAATTAAACCTGAAAAATGCATAAAACAAACTCTTTAGTTAAATATGAAAGAAGATGTGAATACAATAATATCAACAAAAGTACGATATCTGCAAAGTATTCAATATTTGTATTATACTGCAAAATCAAATAAATATTGTTAGATGATAAAATCTTTTGAAGTGACTATGCAGATTGTGTAAATTAAAAATATATTTAAGTAAAAATCAGATTATTTGATAAGCATGTTAAAATCAACAGTAACAGTAAAAAACAGAGCTGGACTTCATACAAGGCCAGCTGCAGTACTTGTAAAGCTTGCTGCAAAATATAAATCAGAAATTTTTCTTGACAGAGATGGCTTTTCAATAAATGCTAAAAGCATTATTGGAGTTATGACATTAGCAGCAGAGCTTGGTTGCAAATTGGAAATTACTTGTGATGGGCCGGATGAAGCAAAGGCAATGGAAGAAATTGTGCTTTTCTTCAACTCTGGTTTTGGAGAATTATAATTAGATTTTTCTTATTAATCTTTTAACTATTTCATAGAATTACAATGAAATTTTCAGTCTCACTGGGCGATTTTCAAAAGGCAATACTTCGCATTTTACCTGCAATTCCCCCAAAATCAACATTGCCTGTATTAGAGCATATTCATTGCACATTGATCAACAATTCATTGTCAATGATAGCTTCAGATCAAGAAATGACGATATCAACTTCTCTTGAATGCCATGCAGAATCTGAAGGTTCGGTACTTATACCAGCAAGAAAGCTTAATGAGTTGATTAAGTCTTTAGGATCTGAAGGTACTGTAGAGATTGACATATCCGCAAATCTTGATTTGACCTTTACTACTTCAGCTGGCAAGTTTACAATGAAAGGCATGGATAGCAATGATTATCCAATGCAACCTGTTTTCCCTGAAGGAGAATCAGCACTATTTACTTCAACTGATATCATGAAAATTGCTAATAAAGCAATGTTTGCTGTTTCAGATGATGAATATCGTCCAGCAATGACAGGTGTGCTATTTCAATTTAGAGGCAATCGTGTATTAGGAGTTGCTACAGATAGTTATAGATTAGCACGAGTAACAATTAATGCTTCTAATTTACCAGAGGATTTAGATGTGATTATCCCATCTAGAGCTATGGAAATTCTTAGAAAAGTTGATTCTGATGTATTGATGAGTGTTACAAGAACTCATGCAAGATTTTCTTTGAATAATACAACAATTATTACAAGAATTATCGACGAACGTTTTCCTCCTTATGAAAATGTAATCCCTGCTGACAATGATAAAACTGCAATTGTTAATCAAAGAGAATTAGTAAATGTTATTAGAAGAGTAGCTTTATTTACTTCTTCATCAAGCCGCCAAATTAAAATTTCATTAGAGCCAAATATTCTCCATATTCACGGAGAAGATGATGAATCTGGAAGTATTGCTGATGAATCTATTGCTTGCGAATTTTATGGCGCAGAACATTTTGAAATAGGATTCAATCATAAATATCTTGAAGAAGCATTACAGCAATTAGCTGTAGATGGAAATACAATGATTCGATTTTCATTTTCTTCAGCAAATAGGGCTACATTGATTGAACCAGAGCCTGGTAATAATGAATTATTAATCCTTGTTATGCCTGTGCGATTGAATTAAAAAGTAAAAAGGCTAAGAATTAAATTTCTTAGCCTTTTTTTAAAAATCAAGCGGTATAGTTGTTTCTTGGTTCTTCCTGTTTTTTTCCTGTTCAATAATCAATCTAACTGCAGGCTTTATAGAAAGTAATTCTAAATTATGCATAGAGATCACTTTTGCCAGTACAGAAATTCTTGATTCTAAAGGAACTAAAGAATTAAGAACAATATAATTATCCTGTTTCATACGGCAATCACCACTTCTAAAATTACCCTTCTCCCTGCGAACTGTATAATTCAACAAAGAAGCAATGGATAGCAATTCCTCTAAAATACTTTGAAGTTTCACTTTGATACAGTTAATACATAAATGTGTAGATAATTACTTGGCTTTTAGCGGCTGCCACGCTAAGAAAAGTAAAGCTGTAATATAAGAGAGAAAAGTTAAGAAACCTGCTGCTGTTAACCTTGGATCAAATCTCTCACGAAATACAATCAATAATTTATCAGCTTGTAATAAACTAACAAAATCTATTGTATTGGTTAAATATACAAGCTTTGCATCTAGATACATTTGATAAAATTCTATAGGGCTACATAAAAAGAATAATACCAATGCCATAAAGAGCCATCCAGATTTCTTTAGCTGCGAACTTTGTAAAACAACTATTCCTACAGCACATATAAATGAAACGATATAACCAATAATAGTATAATAGGAAGTAATACCCATTAAACGAATAGAATAATTAATTTGCTGAATATTCAAAAAAGGTTTTAATTCAAGTGTGCCCGGAATAAATAAGTCAAATGCAATAGCATTCCTTATAATTCCTCCACCGAACCACATAGATACTGCAAAAAAGAAGACAGCCAACAAGGCTTTTAAAACATTGGTGTTTTTCATAGTGTCTCAAAGATATACATTTTCTAAAACTATTTTAAGGATTTAGTCTTAGTTTTTTTCCACATTTTTACATTTGTAAATATACTAAGCTTATCTTTCAATAAAATGCATATATACAGCTTTATCTGTATGATTAACAATGATTTACACCATTTAATAATACTATAACTACAATGATCATTTTTATATCTTATTTCTTGCAAGTATTTGAAATGCTTGGTCATATGGATTTTTTTTCTTTTATTGCAAATTCAAAAAAGCCTATATCAGGTTTTTTAAAACATAAAATATCTACAAAGGATATTTGGTTTTGTACTTTGAAAACTGAACTTGCATGTTTTCTGTTCTTCTTTTCATTATTCCTCATTTCATGTGGTAATAATCAAAAGAATGAACCAAGCAATACATTGACTTATAATGAGTCACAGGGTTTAAGCACTCTAGATCCAGCTTTGGCAGGAGTTTCTGCTCCTATACAAATTGGCGGACAAATTTTTAGTGGCTTAGTTGATTTAGACTCCAATCATGTGATTCAGCCTTGTTTAGCTAAAAGCTGGCAGGTTGATTCAAGTGGAAAAGAGTGGATATTTACACTAAGATCTAATGTTTGTTTTCATAGAGATACTTGTTTTGGAAACACATCAAACAAGCGCTTTGTAAAGGCGCAAGATGTGAAATATAGTTTTGAAAGGATTTGTGATGCACGTGTAAAGACATCTGGTTTTTGGATTTTCAGAAATCGTCTTTTAGGTGCTAATGAATTTAATGAAGCTACCAAAACAGGTATAACACCTAAAGAAGGAATTAAGGGCATCATTGTTCTTAATGATTCTATGGTTAAGATTATACTTAATAAGCCCTTTGCTCCATTTCTCTCTTTGCTTACCATGTCTTATTGCCAGATTGTTCCTAAAGAAGCTGTAGAGTATTATGGCCAATCATTTGGAATTCATCCAATTGGTACAGGACCTTTCATCTTTAAGTCATGGAAATCAGACCAACAATTAGTATTAGCTCGAAATCCGGATTATTTTCGATTTGACATAAAAGGTAATAGGCTTCCATATGTGGATAGCATTATTATACGTTTTATAAAAGACACAAAAACTGAATTTTTGGAATATGAACAAGGTAAACTTGATTTAGTATTATCATTAGATCCCGTTTTTATGTCTAAAGTTATAGGTGAAAATGATTCTTTATTGCCAACATATGCAGATCATCATCTGATTCGAGAAGAATCTGAAGACATTGTATATTGTGGGATAATGTTAGATAGCGCTGCTAACTCTGAAACAAGCACTTATCCTTTATGGAAAAGTAAACTGTTGCGTCAAGCTTTAAATTATGCTATAGATCGCAAAGCGATTTGTAAATATATTTTAAAGGGCAAAGGAGTTCCTGCGGAACATGGTCCATTGTCACCATCTATGCCGGGATTCTCTAGAGAAGTGAAAGGATATTCATATAATCCACAAAAAGCACGAGCCTTATTAGCCGAAGCAGGTTATCCAGATGGTAAAAATTTACCAACGATTATGCTGCAATCAGGTAATAATGCAACAACTATTCAAACCGCAGAAGCCTTGCAGCAGCAATGGCAAAAACTTGGAATAAAGGTATCTTTAAGACAAGTTAATTTCGCAGAGCATTCTTCGATGATGCATAGCGGTAAATTGGGTTTTTGGCGTGGCAATTGGATAACAGATTATCCTGATCCTGAAAATGTACTTGCACTTTTTTACTCTCCACTGGCCTCACCCAAAGGCCTTAATGATACTAGAATTCATTCTAGGATTATGGATTCATTATACGAACAAGCTTTATGGCCTGGACATTCAGTTCCAAAAAGATATGCTATGTATAATGAAATGGAGCGAATCGTAATTGAAGAAGCTCCTTGGGTGTTTTTATATTATACCGTTAATTACCGATTAGCACAACCTTCCGTTATCGGACTCCGCCCGGAAGTGTTTGGTAGACTTCTCTTTGAGAATGTTCGGATCAAACGCGCTAATTGAAGCTTCCGCTATCGGCTCTATGACTCGCCGCCCGGAAGAACGTCAGACCGACTCACAGGCCTGGCACCACACAATACCAGATAAGGTTTTTTATTAACAATCGAGGTGATTATGCAAAAGAACATACCCCTCTTACCTTACTGGCTCTGCTTGGTTCTCTTCGTGATTGCTTTAGCTTTGCCAAACTCCAGCACATTTGCTGCCCGTAAACATTCGTCTAAGCGCCATACTACTAAACGTGCTTCTTTTAAATCAAAAAAGCACAGATTCAAACTTATCAAATCCATCACGCATTGTGATCGTATCGCTGGCAAACGTTTAGCCTTTGAAATGCTCAACAATTCAGGTGATTTATCAAGATTAGCCGGCTTAAAACCGGATACAGAACTAACCCCGACAACAGACATGGCCACGAATACTGGCTCTATTGCCGAGGCTTCCTCTCAGCAATTATCAGATAATGATCCTAATGTTGATGAACAATCAGAGAATCTAACCGAACTAGCAGAACAAGAATCTCTTGAAGAAGGCGAAGAAATTTCTGAGCTAGAACAAGAAGATGATGTTCAGGTTGATATCGATGCTTTTAAATCACTTTGGCTTACATATATAGATGATGATCCTAGTGACCACAGCTCTAAAGAAATTACAGATTGTGGTATTGCTAGAAAATTTATAATGAATGAAATTATGAATTGGGTTGGTACTACATATGTTTTTGGTGGTACTTCTCGTTCAGGAATTGATTGTTCTGCATTTACACGCGCAGTTTATGCAGGTGCAGGTAATTTTACTTTACCACGTACAGCAGCTACCCAATGGAATATAGGACGTCCAATTCGCAATAGATCAGAAATGAAATTTGGCGATTTGGTGTTTTTCCATACTCGTAAAGAAGTATATGTATCTCATGTAGGTATATATCTTGGCGACAATCTTTTTGCCCATGCAAGTTCACGTTATGGTGTTACCGTTTCTTCTTTAGAAAGCACTTATTATGATGCTCGTCTTATTGGTGTTAGAAGAATTGAAAACAGAGACATAGCTCAATTAGCTACTGGAAATGCAAAAAGTTATTCCTATTAATTGAAATCAATAAAAAAAGCGAATCAAATACTCTTGATTCGCTTTTTTTTATGCAAATACATTTATTCAGTATTTGCGTTTTTATCTCTCAAGATCATTTGTTTTCTAAATACTGCTAAAGCAGCAGAAATTCGTCTTCCACTTGGGACCCTGCTATTATTACATACATTCTCTCCACATACAACCATCATAGATGAACCTCCACCATCAAGATTCATAGCATCATGGGCACCTAGTTTTTTCATAATGGCCGCCATCTGAGCAAGATTTGCGCCCCTACCTTTCCCTGATGGATCTACCATAACAATATAATTTTTAGTTCTTTTAACATTTGTCCCAATTGCAGTTCTTGGCAAATTATGGCTAACAAATCTTACATTTCTTGAACCCTCATATTCAGCTTCATGCTTAGGTGAGCCATTTGTAACCAATCGAGGTGTACCGCACACGGCTTGCATATATGGCACTGTATCTTTTAAACCAGTAGAGAATTTTATAAATAATGTATCGCCAGCAGCTGGAATACTATCTGGATTGAAATTCTTACCAAAAGATATAACAGCACCTCTTAAAGGCATACCTACAGTTCCTGTGTCAACAGCATTTACCAGGCAGGGCACTTCTTTATTAACCGCAGGAGTTCTTAAATAACGGATCTGAACCTTAACTCGTGGATATTCAATATTCGACTGTCTTTTTGCTTCTGTTAATTCTGCCTTTAATTGTTCAATATCTAATTCTTCCTCTGTTGAATCATCTGGATTAGCTGGTTTATTGTCTAAAAAATCTTGAGCTGCTTTATCAATTGCCATATTTGGAACAAAAGGAATCTCTGAACCAGCATAAGTATTATAAACTGAAATGCCATTAGAATCTAAACGTTCATTTACATATGATACATCCCACTTCGTTCCATGTTCATTTCTTATAGTACCAGATAATTCGAATCTATCGATATACATTCTATTTTTATTGTCAAAAAAGGCACTTGTCCAATTTTTAAAATTACTCATCTGAACAACTTCGCCATTAGTAACTAAAGGCCCAATAGCTGTATTTCTATATGCACGCCAAAAATTTGCATTTACCGCCGTTAACAAACTATCTCTTACGGTTGAATCTATCCTCATGAACATATCACCAATACGTTCAAGACCATCATTTTTATTCAAACCTTTAATCACCCCAACTTTTAATGATGGATCCAAAACATTCATTTCTACAGCATATACAGGATGTTTTAATGGCCCATAAAGAAAATGCATATACCGTAATCCAGGTGTAAGCGTTGTATCGATTAAAAATACTTGATAGGAATCATAATATGCTTTGGTAGACATATTATCTACAGACTTTCTTTTTCCTTTCTTCCCTTTTTTGTTCTTAGAACTTCTGCTTTTACTATGTGCATTCCCTTTTTTATGTGACTTTTTTTTATGTGATGATTTGCTAGAAGAAGCAGATTTTCCCTTTTTCTTCATTGAAGCATATACATCATGA
The DNA here is from genome assembly GCA_023259575.1 of Candidatus Kapaibacterium sp. GTDB lineage: Bacteria > Bacteroidota > Ignavibacteria > Kapaibacteriales > UBA961 > UBA961. Next base: position 10,399 of record JALRHN010000056.1, read on the forward strand.
TGCCCCCAAGAGAAAGGGAAACATAATACTAGGATCAAAAAAATGCTTAAAAAAGGATGTCTCACTTTAAATTCCAATAGTTAATTGGTAGTATCTACTCAGGCAAATTTACTAATTTACACTCTTAATATTGCTACAGTTTACACATCATACTGCTTTAACTATGAGTTTTACAACGATACAATTAGAGGAAAGAGAGAATTATTCTGTCATTTCATTACATCGTCCAGATAAATTAAATGCCCTAAATGCAACATTATTACAAGAATTGCATCAGGCTATTATGATATGTCAAGATTCTAAAGAATGTAGAGCAATCATTATTACTGGAACTGGCCCAAAAGCCTTTGCTGCTGGCGCAGATATTGCGCAATTACATCAGCAAAACAAAGAATCTGGGTATGTATTTGCTCGTGAGGGACAAGATGTTTTTACTGCAATAGAGAAATGTAATAAACCTGTAATTGCTGCTGTAAATGGATTTGCTTTAGGTGGTGGCTGCGAATTAGCAATGGCTTGCCATATAAGATTTGCATCGTCTACAGCAAAATTTGGCCAACCCGAAGTTAATTTAGGGATCATTCCTGGATATGGTGGCACTCAGAGATTAACATTATTAGTTGGCCCAGCAAAATCTGCAGAATTAATACTTACAGGTGCTATCATAAGCGCAGAGCAAGCACTTTCAATCGGATTAGTTAATTCAGTACATTCACCAGAAGAGTTAATGACTTATGCCATAGAATGCGCGCAAATAATTGCATCTAAAGCACCTTTGGCAATAACTGCCTCGCTTAAAAGTATTAGAGCATGTATAGAACTTAATGCATCAGAAGGCATGGAATATGAAGCACAATCTTTTGCAGATACATGCGGAACTTCCGATTTTAAAGAAGGAACTTTAGCTTTTTTAGAGAAAAGAGCAGCTAATTTCACAGGAAATTGAGTCATTTATTTAACAAGACATTTTAGATATATAATAAATTCTCTATTTTTGTAATCTTAGTACTTTAATCGTACACTTTTATTGAGCAAAATTATGATTGCATCGTCAAAGCTTTACTTAGGGATGCTTTTGCTTTTGATTGGATTTAATAATCCATTAATTGCACAAGACGACAAGTTAGATGCTCTTACATTTGAAGAGACGATTATTCAGGAAGAAAAAATACCATATTTCGGTGTTGGTGGTGGTTTTATGGTTTCGGTTTTTTCTCCTAATGTTGACGATATAAATTCTCAGTTGAATAGTAATGGAATGGACAATTTATCTACTCCAATTACAATGACTGGTGCTTTAGGTGTAGCAACGATTGGTATTATTCCAAATACAAGGATTAATATTGTTAATCTTGGAGGTTCTAGTTCGGTTTCCGAAAAATCCTTCATAATTAATAATGATAATTATAATCGGAAGGTTTCATATTCTTTAGCATATACTGGCTTTGGAATTGATTATGCTATCCAATTAGCTCGTTCATTAAATATTTTGCCAGGAATATCTGGAGGCTGGGGAAACTTATCAGTTGAAACAGCTCAATATAAAGTTGGATCAACTGTTTCAAATGGCACAATAGGTGGATCTTTAACCGATCCTAATATCTATGCTAAAAGAATTGAAAATAATTATGTTTTG
>JALRHN010000057.1:0-8211 GCA_023259575.1 Candidatus Kapaibacterium sp.
CATGTTAGAATTCGTATATATTCGTGAGTTATCCAATCAAATATCTTTTCAAAAAACAGAGAAAATCTACCCATTAATGTAGAATTTGTGAGATGTTCTAATTTGGATATTCTTGATGCAATAACAGGAGTAATGGTAAATGATACAAATAGACTCATTAAAGTAGAAGAAAATACAACTACTGCAAATTCTCTTAAAATATTACCAACTAAACCACCAACAAATGATAATGGAACAAATACTACAACATCAACAAGTGTTATTGATAAAGCTGCGAATCCAATTTCATTACGCCCATCAAGTGCAGCTTTTCTTTTATCTTTACCCATTTCAAGGTGTCTATAAATATTCTCTAAAACGACGATAGAATCATCTACTAATATTCCAATTACCAAACTCATTGCTAATAATGTCATAAGATTTAATGTAAATCCCAGAACATACATTACAAACAGCGTACTTAATAATGAAGCAGGAATAGAAACCATTACTATTAATGAATTTCTAATAGAATGTAAAAAGAGGAACATAACTGCTGCAACCAATAGAATGGCAATCATTAAGTCATGTTTTACTGCATCAGCTGCTTCTATAGTGAATATTGATCCATCTTGTGCAATTGTAAATGTTAGTTTATCTTTTGCATAGGTTTTTTCTAATTCTTCCATCTGTTTTCTAACTCTTTTGCTTACCTCTACAGAATTAGCATCAGATTGTTTTTGTACTAACATTGCAATTGTTGTTTCAGAATTCAATCGACTAATGGTTGTGTACTCTTTTCTTCCATCATTAATTTCTGCTATATCCATTAAGCGTATATTACCACCTTGTTTAGATCTGCCAATGATTATAGATTTAATCTGCTCTATACTTTGGAATTTACCTGCTAATCGTACTACAAATTGTCCATCATCATCTTTAATATTGCCAGTAGGAAAATCTAAATTTGATGCTTTTATCATTCCAGCAATTTGATTGATACCTAATCCATAGGCTCTTACCTTCTCTACATCTACATTCACTTTAATTTCTCTTTGATCTCCTCCTAACAATGTAATACTTCCAACTCCATTAATTTTTGATAAAATGGGCTGGATATGGTCTTTCATAAATTGAGAGAACTCCCTATTTGGCATTGAGCTTTTAACACCAACTCTTAATACTGGAATTTCATCCAATGCAATTTTAGAAAGAACCGGTGTACGAGCATCTTTTGGTAATAGTTGTTGAGCAGCATTTACTTTTCTTTGAGCATCTTGTAATGCAATATCAATTTTTGCAGATTGCTCTAATTCAATTGTGACAATAGATACTCCTTCAGCAGAAGTTGATCGTACTGCACTTACTTTATCAAGACTAGAAACAGCATCTTCTATATATTTTGTAACAGAATTTTCGGCTTCTTGAGGCGAAGCTCCTGGATACACTGTAGTTATCAAAATGACTGGTGGACTTATCTTCGGCAATAATTCATACTTAAGCTGTGAATATCCAAATATTCCTAAAACTCCCAGCATAGAAAATATAACTACAATAAGTGTTGGCCTTTTGATAGCAATTTCTGTAATCGTCATATTATATCTCCGTTTGATTAAATGATTAATGATTAACTACGGAGATTTTAGTACCATCTTTTAGATTGTTTTGTCCATCCACGATAATGATATCCCCAGCTTGTAAACCGCCAAGAACTTCAATATCATAACCATTTTCTGCACCTATGATTAATTTTCTTAATTCAGCTTTATTTCCTTTAGCTATAAATACTTTGGGATCTTTGATACTTCCTAATAAAGCATTTCTTGGGATAGTAAGCGTTTGATGTTTATAGATTGTAGAGAATGTAATTCTTGCAAACATACCAGCTTTCAATGGTGTTAAAGAAGAATTTGCTAATGATATTTCAACTGGATATGTATGAGCTTCATCTGCTTTTGAAGATATATATGCTACTGTTCCAGTAAATGTTTTACCTGGATATACATCGGTTGATATATTAACTTTATCACCATTTTTCAAAGCAAAAGCATCCCTTTCAGAAACATTAACTTTTACTTTTAATGAAGAGATATCAATAATATTTGCTATCACAGCATTCATTCCAATTGTTGCTCCTTTATCAACCATTTTCATTGAAATAATACCATTAATTGGAGCAATGATTTTGGTATCTTTTACTTGTCTTTTAGCAATAATCAATTGTGCTTGGGCGGCTTGCAATGCATATTTTACTTGCTCTAATTGTACTAAAGTTGCTGCATTTTCTTTATATAACAATTCAATTCTATCAGCATCTGATTGCGCCTTCTCATACATTGCTTGTGCATTTAACAATGTTGCTTTTCTCAGTTCAGAATCTACTTCAGCAATTACAGATCCTGCTGATTTATAGTCTCCAACATTTGCATTCAAAGCTACTAATCTACCCGCGGCTTCGGATACTATATTGATATCACTTTTAGGTAAAATTGTTCCAATCAAAGAAAGATGTTGTTCAATATCTCTTCTTTCAACTATAGCAGTACTCACTGGAATCACTTTAGCAGAAATATCCTCTACGATAATTGCTTTTTCTGCTAATGCTTTATTGTTTCTTAATGTTAGAATCGTTGCTACAAAAAAACCTGCAACAATTACAATGACGATAATTTTTTTCATAATAATCTATATGGTGAAATGTATAATTCTTATTGCTTGCCAATTGCTTTGTCCATACGTACCGATGCTAGTTCATAGTCTATATAGGCTTGTATATTATTCACTTTTGCTTGTAATAGTGCTGTTTGGGCATCTGTAACATCAGTAGTTAATGCATTACCTGCTTTAAACTTTTGCGAAATTGTTCTAAAATTTTCTTCTGCTTGTTCTATATTCTTTTTTGTGATTCCTATTTTTTCTAAAGCTTGCTGTAATAAGACATATGACTGCATTACTTCAGTTTGAATACCTTCTTTGGTTAACTGAGCTGCATCTATTGCTTGAGCCAATTGAGCTTCAGCCTGATTTGTTTGATTTGATGTTATCCCCCAATTCCATATATCCATTGATAATTGAACACCTGTGGCCCATGTACCATCAAATTGAGATCGTGCAGGTACAATTCTTTGATTTGGGTTATTATAATTATATTCTGCAAAAACATTTATTTGTGGATACCACGATGACTTTATGGATTGTATATTTTGTTCCGAAGCCTTTACTCGAAAATCATTAGCCACAATATCTGGTCTATTTTTAATTGCATCGTCCAAAAAACTTTCCATTCCCATAGTCTGTTCAGGAGCTTCATTATATGATGATAATAATGTCAATTGAGTATTTAAAGGAAGCCTTAATGTATTATTTAGCCCAATCATCGCTAATTGAACTTGATTTTTTGCTTCAATCAATCGATATTCAGCATCTGATACTTGTACTTGAACTTTCATAACATCATTATTGGTAACCATTCCAGCTTTCATCATTAACATTATATCTTGCAGATGCGCTTTTAATGTCATAGCACTCTCTTGTGCTAAGCGTACAAATTGCTCTGCTTTAATGATATTCCAATATTGAGATTTAATCATAGCAATTAATTCTACTTTATCCTTCTGATAATCTGATTGAGAAGCTTTTGCTAAATAATCAGCAGCTTGCTCCTGACTTTGAAGTCTAAATCCAGTAAATACAGGCTGCGCTGCAGATAATTTCATTACATAATTATCCAATACAACCGGTGCTATAGTTACAGGTTGAGACCCAGGAAAAGGTAATGTAAAAGTAAAGGCAGGAACGTCACTGAGGCGTGTATAACCAGAAATAAATTTAAGTGACGGATATCGATTTGCATTGATTTCCATTACCTTTTGCTGAGCAATTGTAATTTTAGCATTACTAATTTTTAGAGTTTTACTGTTTTCTAATCCTATACTTACTGCATCTTGTACAGATAATTTTATTACTTCTTGGGCTTCAGTTTTCATGATAAACATAAAAACCAAACAAAGAAGTAATACACTATTGATAAGTCGAATCATTCTAAAAGTCCTTAAAGACAAATATTATTGAAAATGTTAGATTTGATTATTTTGAGCTTGCTGAGCAGCTTTCATCTGCATTCTTCCTTTTTCTGTGAACATTCCTTGCATCACAAAAGTGATAATATGCTGATGATATTGAACTGGTGTATATGGCAAAGACATCAATATTTCTGGATTGAACATATGCTCAATAATTGTTAATTGTATTCTTATCATGATGTCTTCTGGTAACTCTTCTCTAAAAACACCCGCTTTCTTCCCCTCTTTTATAAATGCCCCAAAACCTCTTGAGATATTTTCTTTTTTATGAGTTTGCATTTCATCATAAATATCTGGAGAATTTTTTTGCAAATCTCTCATCACATGTATAGGCATCCTAGATACTAATTCTGCCATCTTAGAACTTATCTCTACCATTTTATTGATAAATTCACTCTCTGCCCTTTTCTCTAAAATCATTGCACTTATCTCATCATAACATCTCATATGCCCCATCATTACAGTACGAATCAAATCATCTTTGCCCGTAAAATATCTATATAATGTTTTTTTACTCATGCTTAATTTCTCCGCAATATCATCCATTGATATACGGTGAAATCCATATTGCATAAATTCTTCTTTTGCAGTATCAATTATCTTCTGCCTAATAATCTCATCCTTTTCGGCAGTTTTAACTTCAATTATTTCCATGCGCTATTATGATATAATGAATAACTAAATACTAAGAATACTATTTATGTGTTTTAAGTTTCCTGTAAAATTACAGTATGCTCATCTTAAAACCAACATAAATTTATACTTAGAACACTTATTATGTTTTTTAAGTTTCCATAAACTTTCTTCTATGATTCATCCACATACTGTTTATTTTTGCATGTACTATTCTAATTTAAAGAGCATCATTATGGAAAAAATACAAGCATATTTGTCTAGTAATCAAGATCGTTTTATTAAGGAATTGATAGAATTCCTTTCGATTCCGAGTGTAAGCACAGCGCCAGAGCATAATAGCGATGTTGCTTATTGTGGTAATTGGTTAAAAGAGCATTTATCATCTATTGGCATGAAAACTTCAACTGTTTATGCTACTGCAGGACATCCCATTGTATATGCAGAGCATTGTGAAGCTGGGCCTGAGGCACCTACAGTATTGTTTTATGGTCATTATGATGTTCAACCAGTTGACCCATTACATTTGTGGACAAATCCACCATTTGAGCCGACTTTAAGAGATGGGAAGATTTTTGCAAGAGGTTCTACAGATGATAAAGGACAAGTATTTTTACATTGCAAAGCAATTGAAGCGATGCTAGCAGTTCATGGTACATTACCAGTGAATGTTAAAATGTTAATTGAAGGTGAAGAAGAGATAGGAAGTATTCATTTAGAGCAATTCATTAGAGAACATTTAGAATTACTTTCTTGTGATACAGTAGTTGTTTCAGATACACCATTATATGGCCCAGGCATGCCATCTTTATGCTATGGATTAAGAGGGCTTTGTTATATGGAAGTCCATGTTACCGGCCCAAACAGGGATTTACACTCTGGAAGTTATGGAGGTAGTATTTCTAATCCACTTCAGGCATTATGCGAAATCATTGCCAAGCTTAAAGATTCTTATGGCAGAATTGCTATTCCTGGCTTTTATGATAATGTAAAAGGATTAACAGAAGAAGAACGATTAGATTATTTACGTTTACCTTTTGATGCCGAAGATTTTCGTAAGGGATTAAATGTTCCTGGTTTATTTGGTGAATATGGATATACAACATTAGAACATATCTCTGCAAGACCAACATTAGATGTAAATGGTATTATTGGAGGTTTTACAGGTATTGGAGCCAAAACTGTATTACCATCAAAAGCTTCAGCAAAAATTTCTATGAGATTAGTAGCGAATCAAGATACTCATGATATTGCTGAAAAATTTACTACATATGTTAAAGCAATTGCTCCACCAACTGTACAAGTAGAAGTAGAGAACTTACATGGTGCAAATCCTGTTTTGGTTGAAAAAACTGGAAAAGGCATGAATGCTGCAAAAAAAGCATTACAAGATGCCTATGGATGCGAGCCATACTTTACAAGAGAAGGTGGTTCAATTCCAGTGTGTTTATTGTTTGACACAATATTAAAAGCACCAACAGTATTAATGGGATTTGGCTTACAAGATGAAAATGCACATTCACCAGATGAACATTTTAGCTTAGACAATTTTAGGATTGGTATGTATGCATCCAGTCTGTTTTACAACTATTTAGCAGAATAAAATCAAACCTGATCTTGTACATGAGTAATGGAATAGATACGCCTATAACAGCCAAAGCGAAAATACAGTAAAATCACTCTCTACTTGCACAATTTACAATCGCAGTCAGACCCAATTCATTGTCTGACAACTGTTTCTAGAACGATTATCTGTCTAATACAATATTGTGAAGATCAGGTTTTTTTAATAGGCATTTTATGAATATTACCGTTATCGGAGCTGGCAAAAGTGGCATTGCTGCTGCATTATTAGCTAAACAAGATGGAAACTCAGTATTTGTAACTGAAAGCAAAGAACAATCTGCATATCAAGGAGCTTATGAGCAATTGGGAGAATCTTCTATAGATGTAGAATTTGGGGGCCATTCTTCAAAAGCATTACAGAATTGCAAACAAATAATTGTTTCTCCAGGTGTGCCTCCCTCATCTCCAATTATTAAAGAAGCAGAATTTTTGGGCATTCCAATTATAAGTGAATTAGAATTTGCTTCCTTACATACAACAAATCCTATTATCTCAATAACAGGAACAAATGGCAAAACCACTACTACTGCTTTAACGGAATTCATATTGAAACAATCCGGAAAAGCAGCGATTGCAGCTGGAAATATCGGTATACCCTTAAGTTCATTAGTTGGGAAAGTATCACCAGAAACAATTTTTGTAGTTGAAACAAGTAGTTATCAATTAGACAGAACCTATACTTTTAAGCCGAAAGTAAGTGTGATTCTCAATATCACACCAGATCATTTAGCCTATCATGGAACAATGGAGAATTACTGTAAAGCAAAGTGGAAAACTTCTCAGAATCAAAATGCAGATGATTTATTAATTTTGAATGCCGATAATTTTGAAGCAGCAGCATGCTCAAAAATTTCAAAGGCACATGTGGCATATATTAGTACAAAACCCCTGCAGCAAGGGGCCTATACTAGCCAATCACATCTGATTCTAGCATCGCATCCGCATAATGAGGAAGTACTTATGCAGCTTGATGAAATACGCCTACCAGGCGTACATAATCGTTATAATTCTATGGCAGCTATACTTGCAGCCAGGGCTTTTGAAGTCCGAAATGAGAATATTAGAGATAGTCTTATGCAATTCTCTGGTGTTGAACACCGACTCGAATTTGTACGATCTCTTAATAGCATTAATTATGTTAATGATTCTAAAGCAACAAATATAAATGCTGCATGGTATGCACTCTCTAGTTACTCCTCCCCTATTGTATGGATTGCTGGTGGCCTTGGAGATAATAATGATTATACAAGCTTAAAAGAATTAATTGCTTCTAATGTTAGGTCTATCATTGCAATAGGAGAAGATAAAGAGAAGATTTTTGACATGTATTGTTCAAAAATTAGGTGCGTGAAAGCTAATTCATTAGAAGACGCTGTTTCTATTGCTTCTAAAGAAGCTAAATCCGGTGATACAATCCTTTTTTCTCCAGCTTGTAAATCCTTTGATATGTTTGCAAATTACGAACATCGTGGCCTAGTATTTAAGAAAGCTGTTATGTCATTATAGTAATTATGATACAATTTGAACACATACAAAACATATTAAAAGAATCCAATATCGATGGATGGTTATTGATAGATTTTAGGGGAAGTAATAGCATTGCTTGGGATTTATTATCAATTCCATCTAATACCCACTGTTCTAGACGCTGGGCTGTTTTAATACCCAAAGAAGGGAAAGTAAAAAAATTAGTACATGCCATTGAACCCTTTACATTAGGCCATATTCCGGCACAAGAAATTATCTATGCAGGTTATGATCAATGGCAATTAGAGCTTCAAGCATTTGTTAAAGAATGTCCGAATATTGCAATTGAATATTCCCCTCTTTGTGCTATTCCTACGGCTTCAAAAGTAGATGCAGGTACTGTAGAATTGTTAAGATCATATGG
>JALRHN010000057.1:8221-11978 GCA_023259575.1 Candidatus Kapaibacterium sp.
TGATTTATTACAACAGATTTCTGCTGTTTGGACATCCGAACAAATAGAAGAGAATGTGTCGTTTACTGCTCCGATTCTTGGTAAAATAATGCATGAAACCATGGATAGAATAAGGGAATCTATTCAAAAATATGGACATGCCGATGAATTTACCATTCAACAATTTGTATTACAGCGATTTAAAGATAATAAACTCTTTACCTATAGCCCTCCTATAATTGCCAGAGATAGAAATGCTGCAAGCCCTCATTATGCTCCTGATGAGAATAATAGTAGTACAATACATAAAGACACCACAGTTTTGATAGATATGTGGGCTAAGCCTGCTCATGGGCATGGTACATATTCAGACATCACTTGGATGTGTCATACAGGAAACAATCCTAGTGAACTTCATAAAGAAATATTTTCAGTCATTGCTGATGCAAGAGATGCAGGAATTTCTTTGATTGAAAAAAGACTCAGTTCCGGGATTCCTATAGCAGGTTATGAAGTTGATGATGCTGTGAGAAATCATATAATACATAAAGGTTTTGGAGAGTATTTTGTTCATAGAACAGGCCATAGTATAACCACCGAGACCCATGGCGCGGGTGCTAATATGGATAATTTTGAAACTCATGATATGCGTTTACTTATACCCAAAACTTCTTTTTCTATTGAACCTGGTATCTATATTAATAATCAAATTGGTATGCGTACAGAGATTGACATCGTGATTTTAGAAGATGGGAAACCAATTATTACAGGTTTGAATCCACAAAAAAATCTAGAATTACTATTCTAAAAGGGTGAAGATGCATTATATCACACCAGATCTAGAAATTGTTCAAAGTACATCTTTAACAGTAAGTTCTCATCAAACCTCAATTCTCCAGGAAGAAGAAAAAGCTCCATTATCATATAATAGCAAGATATTAATATTAGCATTATCAGGAATTGGTGATGCCATTATGTTTAGTCCAGCTTTATCTATACTTCGAAACTCTTTTCCCGAGCATACCATAGATTTACTTACAATGTTCAAAGGGACAGTAGATGTATATGCAGAAAATAAGGATATCAATAAAATTCATTTTTGGAATTTTTTAAAAAAAAATCCATTCGCATCGCTAAAATTTCTGTTATCATTAAGACACAAATATTCTCATACTATTACTGTTTTTCCTGCAAATAGATGGCCATATGCTATTATAAGCTGGCTTATTGGTTCTACATATCGCATCGGTCATTCTTATTTACATCTATCTAATCAACAATTACAATTTTTACATACAATATCTATTAAAGAAATAGACACATTACATAATTGTGAAGAGAACATAAGACTTGTATCATTATTGGGCGCAAAAATTCCAGATATTTTACCTCCTTTGACTATTCCATTATCTGAAGAGTCAATCATGCAAGTTTCTTTATGGAAATCAAAACAAGAGAATATATCTGCTACTGATATATTGATAGGATTTCATGCTGGATCCGCAATATTCAAGAATCAAATCAATAAAAGATGGGATTATAAAGAATATGCTGAACTAGCTAAGTTATTGATTTCTAAGTATAATGCAAAGATCCTATTATTTGGTGGGCCAGAAGAATTTGAATTGAATGTTGCAATTAAAAATGATATTAGTTCAAGCCATGGAGCAGAGAGTGTACATATTGTCCAGATGCCAAGTTTAATGGGTAGCATAGCTTTAATGCATGAATGCAAAGCATTTATTTCGAATGATTCAGGTTTAATGCATATAGCAGCAGCTCTTCAGATTCCTCAAATATCAATTTTTGGGTATACTAGTCATATTCATACTGCACCATGGGGAAATAGCAATGCTTTGGTAGCGCGCAGAGCCATAGAGTGTAGTCCATGTTTCTATTTTTCACCTAAATCCGCTCATTGCAAGTTCTCGGGAACAGAACAAGAATTTTCATGCATTAGAAAGATTAAAGCACAAGATATTTTTCATAGATTGCAAGCATTATTAGATCAATAACCACTATTCGCAGGATTGCATAATGAATATACGTTTACTCTTACTTGTCTCTTTATTTACTTGTACCCACTTTGTACATACACTTGTAGCACAAGAATCATTAAGAGATATCTATCATGATATAGCACAAAAAATTGTAAGTGAATCTTTAAAAGATAGTATATGCTATAATAGACTTGCAGAAATGTGTGATACCTATGGAAGTAGATTAAGTGGAAGTAAAAGCTTAGAACAATCTATCGATTGGATTATTAAAGTTATGAAACAAGACGGCTTTGATAGTGTATGGACAGAGCCAGTTAAAGTTCCACATTGGGTAAGAGGTAAAGAATCATTAGAAATGATTTCACCAAGAAAACATTCACTTCAATTATTAGGTTTAGGTGGAACTATTTCTACGCCTGCAAATGGTATAACTGGAGAAATTGTTGCTGTTAAAAGCTTTTCAGAATTAGCCGAAAAAGCAACCGAAATAAAAGGGAAAATAGTATTATTTAATGTTCCATTTACAACATATGGAGAAACTGTTCAATATAGAGTAAATGGAGCTGTTCAAGCAGCAAAATATGGGGCAATTGCTAGCCTAGTTAGATCTGTTGGGTCAATGTCATTATATACACCTCATACAGGAGCAATGTATTATAATGATACAATACCTAAAATTCCTCATGCAGCTATTACTTCCGAAGATGCAGACATGTTAGATAGAATGTATCAAAGAAAAACAAAAACTATTCTACAATTAATTCTTAAAAATGAAAAATTACCCGATGCGGATTCACGAAATGTACTTGCTGAAATTAAGGGATCTGAAAAACCAGATGAAATAGTAGTATTTGGTGGCCACATAGATTCTTGGGATGTTGGTCAAGGTGCTATGGACGATGGTGGCGGTTGCTTTGTCTCTTGGGAAGCACTGAGGATAATTAAAAAACTTGGATTAAAACCAAAAAGGACAATGAGAGTAGTTTTTTGGACAAATGAAGAGAATGGTTTAGCCGGTGGCAAAGCATATGCTAAAGCACATGCACATGAAGTCGACAAACATGTCTTAGCAATAGAAAGTGATGCTGGTACATTTAAACCAAAAGGATTTGAATGTACTGGAAATGAATCTAATCTAGCATTAGCTAGAGAGATGTCAGTTCTGCTTGGTTCTATTGATGCTACCATTATTCAAGAAGGTGGCGGGGGTGCAGATATAGGACCACTTATAGAAAAAGGAGTACCTGGAATGGAATTACTTGTTGAAGACAGTAAGTATTTCAGATATCATCACACTAATGCAGATACTATGGACAAATTAAATCCATACGAATTAAATTTGTGCTCAGCTGCTATGGCAATAATGGCTTATATAGGTGCAGATATGCCTAAAAAACTATCCGGAAAAAAATAATATTATTCAAGTTTATGCAGATTTGAGCTGTGGTTCAAATCTGCATAAAATACTCCCCATTGCATTAATTCTGTAGTTCCAATTTCATTTAAAGGAGTTCCATTAGATAATTCTAATGCTTGTTCTGGATTTTCTGCATAAATCAATGTTAGGCCGCCACTTCTATCATAAAAGCCACCACCACCACATGCAATTAAATGACCCGATTTCTTTAAAGTCTTTAGCCAATCAAATAATCTTGGCATCCGATCATCGAATTCTTGTTGATCAAATTCTTCATCATTTTTAGAAGCTCTCCAAATACATGCATAGATATCCATAATTTTCCTCTTATATTACTTTGTACTACAAATTTATTAATGAT
>JALRHN010000058.1 GCA_023259575.1 Candidatus Kapaibacterium sp.
TGACTGTTAACAACATATTTCTTCCAATTTGACCTGCAGGATGATTCGATGAGTAATCCGAAGGGGTTATATTTTTAATAGAAATGAGCATTTCTATTAGTATATGTGATATAGATAAAGTTGCTAAAGAACTAGTTGTTGGAATTGTATCAATAGAAGTTGATTCTTTTACTTGTACAATTATCGATACATCACATAATTGAGATAATTGCGAATTACCATTTCCTAAAATACCAATAATAGAAATATTTTTAATTTTTAGTATTGGTATTAATGCCAGTAATTCTGCGGTATTTCCACTGTTCGAAATCAGTATGATTGTATCTCCACTTTTTAATAATCCAATATCACCATGTATAGCTTCAATAGGATGTAAAAAATGAGATTGTATTCCGATACTTGCAAATGTTGATGATATTTTCTTAGATATTAATCCAGATTTCCCTACACCAGATACAAATATTGATTTTGAATTTGCCAATACTTGAGCTACTTTATAAATTAACTTCCAGTCTAATGAATCATACATATTCTGTAAAGAATTGATATCATTTTTCAATACTTGTTGACTTTTAAGTATATACTTATCTATCATATTCATTGTTATCCAAAATGAGAATTCAATTGTTTACCTGCTAAAAAGTGCATATGTATATAATAGACAGTTTGCCCACCATCTGGATTGCAATTCATTATTAATCTATAACCAGTTTGATCAACTTGTAATTTAACTGCTAATATCTGTACAATTTTAAGCATTTGAGACATTATATATAATTGATTATTACTGATATCATTAATTGTAGCAATAAATATTTTAGGAATAATCAGTAAATGTATTGGTGCTTGTGGTGATATATCATGAATTACGATAAAATTATCGTCTTCGTATTCAATTTGTGATGGTATTTCTTTGTTTATAATTTTATGAAATATAGTATTCATGTAGTTAGAACTCCTAATAATAAGAAAAAGCCTTCTGCTTTTATACAGAAGGCTTTTTCATTAAATATTTAGATAATAATTATCTAGTTAATGTCATCTTAGCAACTTCCACATTATTACCACTAGTTAAGCGATAAATATATGTACCTGTTGCAACATTAGCACCGCTATTATCTGTACCATCCCATTCTACTGTAGTTCTTCCAGAAGTAGCAACGCCATCAAATAATGTGCGTACGATACGTCCAAACATATCTACAATTTCTAATTTAGAAGCTGCTTTTTCTCTTACGAAGAAGCTAATGCTTGTACTTAGACTAAATGGGTTAGGAATATTTTGTTCTAGAGCCAATGCAGCTGTTTCATCAGTTGTGAACTCTAAAACATCACTAATTGCTTTACATGATTCAATACCTGCAACATCCATTTGTGTTAAGCGATATTGATATGTAATTCCTGGCATTACTTTTTCGTCTACTAAAGAATATTCACGAACTACAGTTGAATTACCTGCACCACGAATAAATTGTATAGAAGACCAATTAGTTGGAACATCACCTTTAGTAATACGGCGTTCTACATGGAAGCCTGCATTGTTTTCTTCAGATGCTGTTTGCCAGAATAATTCGATACGATTACCGCGCTTATGTCCATCGAAATATGTCAATTCTACAGGTACAACACAGTTATCATCTGGTGTTGGTTCTGTTGCATATGATTTATCGCCTAAGAATGGACGAATCAATGGCAACCATGTACCACGAGATGCTGTAGGATATCCTTGAATTGCAGCATTTCCATCATGAGCTAAGTGACCAAACATTGGATTTGATAATGGAGTTGCTTGAACCCATGTACCAGAGAATGCTGTTCTTTCGTAAGCAAAAACATTCTTGTTGATTAATTGATTCGAAGCATTCAATTGACGGAAGCTCTTATCAATGTTCAAATGCACACCACTTACACCAGGACCTGGAGGATTGATATTATAGTGAGTGATTTGTTGACCAACACGTGACTTAGAAGCTCCTAAAGAAATACCGTCAAGACCTAATTGAGCAACTGATGCCCAATATTCACCTGGAGGTAATACTACAGGATTATCGAATAAATATGTAGTGTATTGACCATAGAATAGGTCTTTACGGATATCATCATAACCACGTTGTTTATTGATCTTTGAACCAGCAATTGGTTGTGCTTGAGGAGCATCTTGTCCTTTATACAATGCGAATGCAATTGGATCAGGACTTTGATTTACTTCAGACATCCAAGCTTGGAAACCTTTGATTGTATCTTGTGATAATAATTGGAAACGCATTGCGAATTGACCAGAAGCAGAACCTGCTTCAGGACCAAATGCTAAACGACCATCTGCAGAAGTAAAGTCAGCACCAAAAGTACCTTGAGTACTAAAGTTTGGCCATAATCCACTTGAATATGCTTCTGTATTTAAACCACGTCCATCAACACGACTACCTGTAGCACCTTGTGTAAAGTCCGGCACATCATTACGTGCTGTTGGAGGATCATAAGCGAATACAGGACCATAACGTAGGTTATAGAAGCTATATGTTGTATCGTTTGTATTATCAACATCACCACCTTGTACAAAGCAGTTTGCAACAATACGATAACGACCTGGAGGACAACGGCGTGCATTCCATGCAGGAACTGTTGATTCTACAATTTGTCCTGGCTTAACGAAAGGAATAATTGTTGAACGGCAATAGTATGCATCTGGTTTACGAATATCATCTGATTCTTGTAATACTTTTACGTTTACAGAAACTGAAGGTGATTGCTTACCAGTATTATTTGTCAATTTGAAACGTATTGGTAATTGTGTCATTTGTGAAGCTGGAGTTGACTGATATGGCCACAATACTTCAACTAAAGACATTTCGATATCTGGAGATTCGTTAGTGTAAATCAATTTAACATTGTCTACATAAAAATCATCATCATCGTCTTGTGGTTGTGGAGGAGCTGTGTGACGACGTGCAGATACTGATAATCTGAAACGGAAGTCTTTAGCACCTTCATTTGGAGCATAAATAACAGAGTCAGGAATTCTAAAGAAAATCTTCTTGAATTCTACATCCTTACCATCATCAAAAATATCAGGAATCAAACCTTGTGCTAAGGTTAAAGCTGAATCTTTATCTGTTGGTAAATAACCTAAACGTCCACCGCCAGCACCAAATGTAGTAAATACATAATTATCTGTTACAGCAGCACCTACACGACGCTTGTGAACACTCCATACAATATCTGAAGTTGTGTTATTGAATTGGCGTGCAATATTTTCTATACTATTGGTAGAAGGACGAGCATATTCTAAACGCATTTCATCAGGTGTAGTTGCAGAAGTTGTTAAGCTTCCATTATATATTACGCGTGGTTCTGGACCAATGATTGTAGCATCTGCCCAACCACGACCAAAATCGCCTTTATTACCTGTTCTTTGATATGAAATAGTTAAGATTGAACCAGCTGTTTTACGATTTGGTAAATTACGAATATCAATAGGGAATGAACGAATTTGATCTCCACCAGGACTTGGGTTTGGATCATCGCCACCTAATGTTACTCTATTTAATTTAATAACCGGAGAAGCTGTTTTAAATGTTGGTCTGTTCTTAGCTGTAACTAATGTTCCAGGAACTTCGCCTGCTGCCCATCTTGGTGGTGGTGGATTAAATGTTTCTTCATCACCATTAGAAATTTCAGCATCAAAATTAACCCACTTTAATACTGAAGGCATTGGTGTACCACCAATAACATAATAATCATTAGCATCATCACTAAAACCATCGCTATTTAAGAATGATAGGCGTCTCATAACATAAAGATTTCTAGACACTGTATCATCAAATGGCCATTGATCGCCTAATGAACGATATAAAGAGTCAACACCTTCTGAGAATACAAATAACTTTAAACGTCCAATTTGGAAATCTAATAATTCATTTGGTTCAAATGGTGGGAACTGAACTCTAGCTATACCATAAGGAGGAATTCCACCTAATGGACATGGACCTGTACCTGGGAATGCAGGAATACCAGTACCAGCTAAACCAGCACCTTGGAATGCACCAGTTGCCGCACCACCAGCTAACCAACCGAAACGAACAGATGCATCAACATCTGGAGGACATGCCCCAGAAAGACATCCAACACCTACAGGTACTGAACGTGAATATGCTGTTTGATTAGTAGCTTGATTGATAATACGCATACGTACACGGAAGTTCAAATCTTGATTTGTATAATTAACTCCCGGTGGACGTAAAGGATCACTGAATCCAGGACCTTGAATATCATTTGTCATGTTTTGGAATACAGCTGAAGGACGTATAGCACCTAATTGTGGGTGACCAGCATAAATTTCTGGTTCAGGTGTTACAATCTCTCTTGTGTAAACATCTAAGTTTGCTGCAGCAAATAATTCACGACCAAAGTAGCGTATTTGTTCTGGAACCACGCGTACAACGTTTCTCCATTGCTTAAATCTTACTGCTAAGCCATTAGATGGAGTATTTGAACCGTGACCAGAAGGTCCTAATAATTGGCCAGATACATCAGCGCCAGAATAAGATCCTCTTGATAAGTATTGTGTATACTGTAGAGGAGCATTTTGGAATTCTGTCTGTGTTAAGTTTGCTTGGCAATTAGGAAATTTATAGCTGTAATTTCTAGCTGTACCATTTACACCAATTGTAGTGTTCATACGGAAAAATGCAGCTGCTGATACTGAAACACCAGAAACAACTACTGCACCCTCTAAACGCTCGAAATATACATAAACAGATGAATCAGATTGATCTAAAGTAACTTGGAAGTTAGCTAAGATTCTTTGATCATCTTTATTGAATGTTGTTGTTCCAGAAATACCGTTTGTCCAGCCACCAATAGGAGCTGCATTCTGATAATAAATTATCAAACGGCGATTTCCATCAGGATTATCTGCTCTCTTGAACCATACTTGACCACGATTGTCATCTAACAAATCTGGGTTCTGTGAAAGTTGAAGATTTCCAAATGCAGCACAAATTAATGGTGCATTGCGGAGATCTGAAGGGATTGAACCCATATTAGTTACACCTGCACTACGAATACCAGCTGTAGTTCCAGTTGAATTACCACGGGCAATAAATTGCTCGCCATAATTATCAGGATTTGGATCTGTTGTAGCATTACCAGTAGCAGGACGAGCAAATAAATCGTCTCTGTACAAATTATAGCCTGTTCTAGTACCTAATTGATCATATGTGTAACGGCTATTCGATAGCGCTACTAATCCATTAGTAGAAACATAAAAACTATCATACTTAACACCATTCATAAAGAATGGGAAGCCAATACGGATTGGGCCCGCAAAAGCATTGTCTGTAGAATCTGTAGGTGCATCCGGATTACGGAAGAACATCTTTCCTTCTACAGTTTCTGATGGTCCAAGTGTTTGATTAGGACCTGTGATAATTCTCTTCCATTTAACTAATTCTGCAGGATCTGTATCCGTTGCACGGTTAAGGAAGGCTCTGTCCAAATTTGGACGCCAAAAATCCCCGGCTTCGTCATCGGAATCGACAACATAATAACCGGTAGAAACAGCATGCACATTATTAGTGGGTCTGCTGTTATTTGCATTGTTGAGAGCGGGGAAATTTGTAAACGGCTGAGGAAAAGTAGTTGGAAACTTACTTTTCCGCAGGGTTTGATCTCCTTTGCCACCAGCAAATACAGCAACAGATGCCGTAATAAATACCAGCGCCGCAATTAGAATTCGTTTCTTCATATGAAGAACCCTATGCAAAAGTGGGACATGTAACAATTATTGTATAGTATTTTTTATTAATATTATTGAAAAAACGCATAGTTATGCACTTTTAACACATTATTAAATGTAAACTCAAAAAAAAGATTGATTTAACCAAAAGAAAAATCATGAATGTGAATAAAATTGTTTGCAGTAATTATGTAAAATTTCTGGATACAGAATATTTTCTATTTTTTTTACCTTTTCATTTAATTCTTCTGGACTACAATTTTCATTGATTTGTATAATTCTTCTACCTAAAATTTTTCCTTTATCATATTGTTCATTTACTAAATGAACAGTAGCTCCAGTTTCTGTATTCTTATCTTGAAGGACAGCATTATGAACTTTAATTCCATACATGCCTTTGCCTCCATATTTAGGTAATAAAGATGGATGGATGTTTAATATCCTATCTTTATATATGTCAATTATTTGTTGTGGAATTAATTTTAAATATCCACTTAATGCTATGATATCAATTTTATAAGATTGTAACAGATGATGTAAAGAAACAACTGAATTATGTTGATTTTGACTGTCTTGTAATTCCGGACAATATTCGAAAGGAATAGCATTTCTTCTTGCTACTTCCTTAATTCCTGGATTCTCTTTATTCGAAATACAAACTACAATTTCATAAGAGCTTAATGTATTTTTGGAAAATTCTATTAATGCTGATGCATTTGAACCAAATCCTGATGCCATTATTGCAACTCTGATTTTGTCTTTTTCCATTATCTCTTAAATCTCCAGCCTTTATCTTCTCTTTCAAAAATCCATGCAGCTAATTTGCCTTCGTCTATTTCATTGAAGTCTGCCCAATAATGCTTTCCATAGTAATGCCTAGAACTTGTATCATCTGGAGCAATTGTTTGAACTTCTTTTTTAATGCGATTAATTCTTTCTTGCCATTGCTCGAAATTACTTGGCCTTAAGTCTATCCATCCTTCATAACACCATTGTTCAACAGAATGAGAATTGATTTCTAATGAATTCTCTCCTCTAAATGCAGGAATTTTAACATCCGATCCTCTCAGATATTTTTTTCCATCACTCATTAATATTACCAATCCAACAGACAGCATTTCAGATCTTAATGCCTGATTTTCTATAATGAGTGTTTCTGCTAGATTTGATAACTCTTTAGCATTCATAGTTGAAACTGATTCCAAACTGTGGGCTATTCTTTTTAGCAGATTAGCTTCAAATAATAATTTTGACAATCTTGGCGGGCCTAACATTTCAAATGCTACGCTATGGACATCATATTGTTTTTCTAATGCGTATAATTGACTCATAGCATCATTACGCATAATTCCACCGCGATAAGTAGGCCCCATTACCGATGCATCTAATGCATTTATTACATCCAACCCAGTATTTCCACCTCTCAGTTCAAAAACAACTGAATCAGCAATTTCTTCGGGTGTTACAATTTCCATCTGCCCCAAGGCACTAATGGTTTGGAATTCAGCTCTAGAAAAAATCCCATTTTCTCCGGTGTCAATAAATACCGAATGAACATGATCTCCGGTATCTATAATATGCTGCGTATCATTAAATGAAAATTCACCAGTAGTTTGTTTTGCATACTCTGGTAGCATATCTTCCAGCGGAATAAGTTTCCCTTTTCTCATTACCTGGCCATATCCTATCCTTTTCCATGCAATCGTTGCACTTGGTTTTATTTCTTTAACAATTGGCCCATTTGGAGTTCTTGCTGTTAAGAAAAGTAAAAGGGTTTGGGCTCCAGCAACAGCAGATTTTGCCAATAATACTCTAGATGGCTGCTCTTCACTATGCGTATAAGGAATATTTAATCCCATACCACCAGTTCCACTTGTACCAACTTTTAGATATACAGTGGTTTTAGCATCTACTAAACCTTTGTATAAAATCTGAATATGACGGGTTAATTGCGGCACATATAAACTTGCAACTAATCGCTCAACTGTTTCGGCAGATGCATGTTGATTATCGTCAGTTTCTTTTAATATTTTCCTTGCTCCTGCATATATATCCTGATATGCAATTGCTGTTGCTGTATTAATACAATCAATTACAGCATCTGGTTTATATGTTATCAATACATCATATAATGCTGATGATTGTAAAATTTCTGTATTCAATTCATCTATACAATCATCAACCAATCTTCTTCTTTTTTCAGAATCTCTTAGAATGTCTTCTCTTGGTAGGTCTTTCCATGTTGTTCTTGTAAAAACATTACCCCACCAAGGAATAAATCTATCTTGTGGCGAATCTGGATATAATGCAAAAAGTTCATTAACTGCTTCTTCTGCTTCATGTTGCTTTAATGAAGTCACAATAATTCTGGCAGGATTACACTCCATCAGTTTTCTACAAACTGCAGATCCAACTAAACCCCAACCTCCAAGAACTAATACAGTCGAGCCATTGATATTCATCGATATATCCGAATATTGCTTTGATTATTCTTTGTTATCAGCAAAAATACGATATCATATCATTGCAAATACAGGTCTCATCAAGTGTGGAAAACTTTATATTTGAAACATTCCCTTATGGAACTTTTATAAATAATAATTGCATTCTCATTTTTTTTCATTTCTAGTATTGTTACAATGAAATTTTTTAAGGTTATTACCTATACTTTTACATTTTTATTTGCAGTGATATGTATTTCAATCCATGCAAATGCTCAAACAGATTCCTCAACAGCGGTGTTTGGAATTATTACTGGGACTGTTGTAAATACTGCTACTCAATCTCCTCTTAATGGTGCTTCCATTATTGTTAATGGTACAAAAATTGGTGCGCTTACAAATTCAAATGGAAAATTTACTTTAAGAAAAGTGCCAGTAGGTATTGTAAGTATTAAAGTAAGTGCTATTGGCTTTGAATCAAGAACATATTCCGATATCGCTGTTAGTTCTGGTAAACCATCTACAATAACAGTAGAGTTAAATGAGAAAGCTGTCCAAATTCAAGCAACAGAAGTAGAAGCTAGTTATTTTCAAAGAAGTCCAGAAACAATAACCAGCACACAATTATTAAATTCAGAAGATATAAGGCGTGCACCTGGCGTACAAGAAGATGTAATCAGAGCGGTTGCACTGTTGCCTGGTGTAAATGTTACTGCAGCAGGTAGAAATGACCTTATCGTTCGCGGTGGCGCTCCGTTCGAGAATCTATTTGTGGTAGATAATATCGAGATCCCAAATATTAATCACTTTGGTTCTCAAGGCTCAACTGGAGGCCCTTTGTCTTTGATTAATATTGATTTTGTAAGACAAGTAAGTTTTAGTGCCGGAGGATTTTCAGGTAGATTTGGAGATCGTGTGTCCTCGTTAACTAATATTTCTTTGAGAGATGGCAATGAAGAGCGATTTGGAGGAGAAATAAACTTTTCTGCAACTGGTTTTGGTATTATTGGAGAAGGCCCAATTGGCAATAAAGGATCTTATTGGTTTAGTGCAAGAAGATCATATCTAGATATTCTTTTCAAAGCTCTTGGATTTAGCTTTATTCCTGATTATTGGGATTTTCAAACCAAAATTTCCTATAGATTAGATGAAAAAAATAGTTTGTCTTTTCTTACTATTGGCGCTTTAGACAAGATTACTTTCAACAATACCGATGAAGATGATAAATATGCTAATAGTAGAATTAATTCTCCATCTCAAGACCAATACTTTTCAGGACTAACGTGGAAAAGTTTGATTACCGAAAAGGATATAAATGGCTATTTTTTAATGACTTTAGGTAGAACCTACTCCGCATTTCAAACTTCTCAAAAAGATTCAAATCTTAATACTTTGTTTAACAATACTTCTGCAGAAGGGGAAAACAGCCTAAGAACAGATGTATTTCTTCAGTTTTCTCCTCATTTTGAATTAATAGTTGGGAATATTGCTAAATATGCTTCAAAATTAGATTACTCTCTTTTTCTCGATCAAAGATTTAGAAGAGATGGCAATGGAATTCCTAAAGGCTTAGCTGTAGATAGCTCATTTACAGCATTTCGAAATGCAACACATGCATCTGCAGTTATAACCTATGATGCATGGAAAGCAACAATAGGAACTCGATTAGATTATTATGCCTTTTTGAAAGAATCACTATATTTTTCTCCAAGACTGACTATTTCTTATAGTATTAATCCCACAAATACTGTTAATCTAAGTGCTGGTAGATATTATCAATCCCCATCATATATTTGGCTTTTAGGAGACCCAACAAATCAAGAAAATCTTAAGGCAATCAGAGCAGATCAAATTGTGTTAGGATATGAAAATCAAATTGAATCTGACCTAAAATTCCAAATTGAAGGTTATTATAAATGGTATGGCAATTATGCCGGAAGAGTATTCCGTCAGCAAGCAGTGTTAGCTCCTTCAGGCTTTGACGATGTACAAAATGATATTCCTTTTGGCCTAGAACCTTTATCTAGTTCATGCGATGGCTATGCAAGAGGTGTAGAAGTTTTTGTTCAAAAAAAGATGGGTGAAATTCCACTATATGGATTAATCAGTTTAACAATAAATCAATCTAGTTTTAATGGCTTAGATGGCATAGAAAGGCCAGGTGCTTTTGATAGCAGATTTATTTTTAATATAGCAGGTGGCTATAGATTTAATGAAAATTGGGAAATTTCTAGCAAGTTTAGGATGTCTACTGGTGCACCAACTACTCCTTTCTTCGAAGATCCAAGCAATCCAATGTATGGCCAACTCAATTTTGATTTATACAATCAAGGTGAGCGCCTACCAACCTTTCATTCTATGGACTTAAGAATTGATAAACGCTGGAATTTCGAAAGTGTATTATTAATAACTTATATCGATATTCAAAATGTATATGGCAGGAAAAATGTAAACAATCTTCGATTTGATCAAAGGCTTGGCAAAGGTGTACTCAATAAATCTGGAGCAGGGGTATTACCATCAATTGGGATAAATGTAGAATTCTAATCCTTTAAAAAGAGCGGCCTAAAAGCTGCTCTTTTTATTTACAGGATACATTCACTTTATACTATGCCAATTTACTAAATTGTCACAAAAAAGGGGCGAAACTACATTTTTTCATTACATCAAATATCTATGAAACTGATACCTGTAAAAGAACACGAATCTCCTTCATTTCTTCAGGGACTAAATCCTGAGCAAAAAGAAGCTGTTATAACTACAAATGGCCCTGTATTAATTATTGCTGGAGCAGGAAGTGGCAAAACACGTGTTCTTACATATAGAATAGCATATTTATTATCTAAAGGAATCAATCCTTATTCAATACTTGCATTAACATTTACCAATAAAGCTGCCGGCGAGATGAAAAACAGAATAGCTTCAATGGTAGGCGAAGATATAGCAAACAAAGTATGGGCTGGTACATTTCATTCTGTGTTTGCCAGAATTCTTAGAAAAGAAGCTGAATCTTTAGGCTATACAAAGTCATTTTCAATTTATGATACTGATGATAGTTTATCAATAATCAGAGCTATTATGAATACTTTGGGGATCTCTGCTCAACAATTTACTCCGCAAAGTATACGCTCAAGAATTTCTAATGCCAAAAATCAAATGATAGGCTGGCAACAATATGAAGCAGATGCCCAAGAAATCTACGAGAAACAAACAGCCTTGGTTTATAAAGAATATGACAAAAGATTAAAGATCAATAATGCAATGGATTTCGATGATATTTTGCTAAATATGATTAAAGTATTACAATTATATCCAGAGATAAAAGCTACATATCAAAAAAGATTTTCATTTATCATGGTAGATGAATATCAGGACACAAACAGAGCTCAATACTTAGCAGTACAATTATTCGCCGGTGGACATAAGAATATTTGTGTAGTTGGGGATGATGCCCAGAGTATTTATAGATGGCGTGGTGCAGACATAAGAAATATACTAGAATTTAAAAAAGATTATCCAGATGCAATTACTGTACGTCTAGAACAGAACTATAGATCTACTAAAACAATTTTAGCAGCTGCAGACAGCGTAATTTCTCATAATAAAAAACAATTGTCTAAAGCTCTGTGGACAGATAATCCTCAAGGTGATTTAATTACGGTTATTTCAAATCGAGATGATAGAGATGAATCAGAATCCATCATGCGAATCATCAAAGATGAAGTTGACATTAAATTTGCAAGTGAAAAGGATTTTGCGATTCTCTATAGAACAAATGCTCAATCTT
>JALRHN010000059.1 GCA_023259575.1 Candidatus Kapaibacterium sp.
ATCTTTACAATACACAACTAAGTAATTGAAAATAAATGGAGTTATAAATGAATAAACTAGCTGTACAAAGAACCATGAATACAAGTTTCAAGTTTGGTACATTATTCATCTTAATTATTATACTTGCTTCCTGTAATGATGTCAGTGAGCCTATAAC
Organism: Candidatus Kapaibacterium sp.; assembly: GCA_023259575.1. Lineage (GTDB taxonomy): Bacteria > Bacteroidota > Ignavibacteria > Kapaibacteriales > UBA961 > UBA961. The sequence continues at coordinate 158 of JALRHN010000059.1, forward strand.
AGATTCGTTCCCTGGTTTTTATACTCCTGCAAATTTTCCACAACCTACTTATGCATTTTCTTCAAATCCAGTAACAAAAGATGGATTTGCTTTAGGTAAAAAGTTGTTTTATGATGGAATTTTGTCGCGCACAGGATTAATTTCATGTGGTACTTGCCATTTACAAAATTCATCTTTCACACAAATGGGACATGCCAAAAGCCACGGAGTAGATGATGGAGAGACCGAATATAATGCACCTCCAGTCATAAATTTGGCTTGGAATCAAGCCTTTATGTGGGAAGGTGGCGTTTTACAATTGGATGATTTTCCAGTAAATCCTATTACGTCTCATATTGAAATGGATGAGACTTTAGCTAATGTTGTCAAGAAATTAGCAGCGCATCCACAATATCCATCTTTATTTAAAGCAGCTTTTGGTACAGATGAAATTACTGCTGTACGTATGATTAAAGCATTATCACAATTTCAAGTAATGTGTATTTCTGCTGATTCTAAATATGATAAAGTAAAGCGTTCAGAAGGGGCTCAATTTACTTCAGATGAACAGGCTGGATATACTCTTTTTAAAGCTCATTGCGCTTCTTGTCATACAGAGCCTTTATTTACTGATAGTAAATTTCATAATAATGGTATTGCAATTATGGACCCAAAAGAGGTTGGCAGACAAAATATAACATTGAATCCTAATGATGCTTATAAATTCAAAACACAAACGCTAAGAAATGCAATATGGACATCACCATATATGCATGATGGAAGATTTGAGACATTAGATCAAGTGATCAACCATTATTCAGATGGCATTATAGACCATGCTACAGTAGACACTTCACTTAATAATCCAATGAAAAGAGGATTACAATTTAGTGATATACAAAAAAAACAATTGCTTTCTTTTTTGAAAACTTTGTCTGATACTAGTTTTATTCAGAGAAGATTATTGTCTGAATTTTAAATTAATGTGAGATAAACAAATTGATCCAAGATTATTTTGAGTATCACATGCTACTATAAAAACAGTAAATTACATGGTAATGATTAAGTAAATCACATGTACCTATACATATTATCTATATGAAAATATACCTCGATTCAAGCTTTATAACAGCTATTTCGAGGTATTTCATTATATATACTATTGCAATATAATTTGCATTATGTAAAGTAAAATAAAAAGGAAATCTCCCCTATACTATGATTGCATCTGAAATACATAAACAAGCTCATTCTATACTAGAACAGTATTTTGGATATTCTTCTTTTCGTGAAGGTCAATTAGACATTATTCAATCTGTTTGTAATCATACTGATACTTTAGTTGTTATTCCAACTGGTGGCGGAAAATCAATATGTTATCAAATACCAGCTTTAATGCTTCCTGGTTGCGCATTTGTAATTTCCCCACTTATCGCTTTGATGAAAGATCAGGTAGATGGATTAATTCAGCGTGGTATTCCTGCTGCATTAATCAATAGTACATTAAGTACCGAAGAACAATATCATATTCAACAATTAGTATTAAATGGACAATTAAAATTACTGTATATATCTCCTGAACGTCTTCAAAATCAACAGTTTATGGAGTTTATGTCACATGTAGCAATATCTCTTATTGCAATTGATGAAGCACATTGTATTTCTGAGTGGGGTCATGATTTTAGGCCTGCCTATACCGCAATTTCGCATGCATTAAAACAATTAAAGCAATTACCTGTATTAATAGCATTAACTGCAACTGCAACTCCCGAAGTTCAACACGATATCATCAAACAATTATACCTTCATAATCCATATTGCCATATTGGAGGATTTGATCGTAAGAACCTTCATTATCAAGTAGTTAAGACAGATAAAAAATCTTCGTGGCTTCTTTCATTTTTAAAAGAATATCTTTCTAATCCGGATGCTGAACAAGGATCAATTATAATTTACTGTGGATCTAGGCGTAGAACCGAAGAATTCGCTTTAGTGTTAAAGCAACAGAATATTCCAATCCTTATGTATCATGCTGGTTTACCCGATATTCAGCGTAAACGAATGCAGGAACAATTTATCCATGAGAAACATCCAATCTTGATAGCAACAAGTGCATTTGGTATGGGAGTAGATAAATCAAATGTTAGATATGTAATTCATTGTGACTTGACTCTTACATTAGAAGCATATTATCAAGAAGCTGGCCGTGCTGGCAGAGACGGTAATGAGTCACAGTGCATATTACTCTATCATCCAAGTGATAGAGACTTAATGGAATATTTCCTGAGGCAAACCTATCCATCTAAAAAGGATATTATTTCAGTATACGAAACCATATATGCCCAATGTCCCATAGGTTTTTATCAAACACAGCCTGTGTATATGTCTGCATTGCAGATAGGTAATGCATGTGGCTTAACCCAGAATACCGTTCAAACAATTTTACAGTTAATTGAAAAGAATGCTATAATAACCATTGGAAATTCTAAGCAATCAATAACAATGGTTCAAATCATAGCTAATGAAGAGCAAATCAAGAATTATATAGATAGAATATCAGAAGATAAAAGAAATGTATTGCTTGCATTATTAAGAATGCTTGGAGCAGAATCATTTATACGTCCTGTAAAATGTGATATCCATGGTTTACTAAGAACATATCACATTACAGCAGTACAGTTTGAAAAAGCTATGCAATCGTTCGAAATGGCAAGAATGATAAGTACTACAAAATCTCAAAATGGTAGTGGCATAACATTATTATTAGAAAGATTTTCTAATCAATCTATACCTATTGATTTTGACGCACTTGAAGCTCGATTTCAATATGCCATAAGAAAATTAAACAGCATGCAACGATATGCAGAAACTAATGGCTGTAAAAGAAATTTTATATTAGAATATTTTCAAGATATATCTCCAACTGATAATAAGCCTTGTCTAACATGCTCTTCTTGTAAGAATCAGACTTTATCTACACAAAAACCTGTGTTTTCTCATCAAGAACAATTTATAAGACATTCCCTATTAGTTTCGGCAGCTGAATTAGATGGAAAGTTTGGCAAAAAAACTGTCATTGCAGTTGCTATAGGAGATATAAAAGACACTAATGTCAAAAAATATCAACTCCATAAAGCACAATCTTTTGGTAGGCTTAAAGGTATAGCTTTATATTCAATACAAGATGCTATATCAACATTGGTGGGTGAAGGGCTTTTGCATATTACTGCAGGACAATACCCAATGTTGATGATTGAAACGACAGGAAAAGAAGCCCTAAAAGAAAAAGTAAAGCCATTGAAGATACAGTATACAGTAGATGAATCAAAAAAAGTACTTCAATCACTTAAGAAAGTTCGTACCGAAATCGGACAAAGGGCAATAGAAGTACATGATTATTTTACAGATAATGTATTAGTAATGATGTCTTCAATGTTGCCGGAAACCACTAATGAAATGGCCAAATTGTGTAATCTTCCACCTGAAATCACAAAAAAATATGGGAATCTATTTCTTATTAATCTTAAGTCTTATATGGAAGATGAAAAAGAGCAAAGTAATGGAATGACTCAAACAATGTTGATCACCTATAAATTAGCAAAGAATGGTTTGTCTCTACATGATATATCAAACATAAGAGCTTTATCTATTGGCACGATTGCTCATCATATTCAGGTAATTATAGAGAATGGATTATTTCTAGAACCTTCACAATTTGTATCTACTCCCCTTTTACATGCTGTTAAATCATATCTTCATAAGTTTCCTTATGCACTTTTGAAGGAAATAAAAAAAGAAATCGGCGATTCTTATGATTATGCTGAAATTAGAATAGCTTTATGCTTTGTTCGAAAAGAAATTAAGTAAGTTGTTGAAAATCAAATAGAATAGACTTCCCTATCTCATCCCAAGAATGATTCTGAATAATATAATTTCTTGCTTCTATACCTAATCTTAATGCAATGTGGGGATTATTCATTAAAAACACTGATTGCTTGGCAAAGTCTTCGGCAGTATCACAAATAATCAAACCTTGATCTTGAGTAGCGAGAATTCCTTCTGCTGCAATTGAAGATGCAATAACAGGTAAACCCAGACTCATTGCTTCAAGGATTTTGATTCTGATACCACTACCCACAAATAATGGAGCGATAAAAAAAGAAGCTGCCGAGTATTCTGGAACAATGCTAGGAACAAAACCTTTAGCAAGAATATCTTGATTCTTCATGTTCAGAATGTCTACAGGAATATGTTTTCCTAAAACAACTAATTCAGCATTAGATATATGTGATTTGATTGCAGGAAAAACTTCTTTTAAGAACCAATACAATGCTTCACGATTATGAATCCAATCAAATGTAGAAGCATGAATCATTCTATGAGGAATTTTCTCTATGGTATTATCAGGAATTAGTTCATTAATATGAACACCAGCAGTTAAAGTAGATATAGAAGCTTGTGGGCTCATATTTTTAGCTATCATTGCATCATGATTGGTAATAGCATAACACAAAGACACTTTATCATAATGTCTAGCTTCAAATAATCTCAATTTTTTAGCCTGAGAAGCTATATACCAATGAATTGGATTGAATGTAGAAAGTCTTTCAGCATAACGTTCCCAAATCTTATATTCAATATTATGAAGTCGAGCAAAAACTGGAATTCCCTTTTGTTTAGTAGCACCCCACAAAGCTGATTCTATCATGCAAGAATGATCACAAAAAATCCCATCAAAAGTATATTTTTTTAAGATGTCTTCAATTGCATAGTGAAATTGCGTAGAACGATGTTTTGTTATATATAGAGGATCTGAAGCATTAAATAAAGAAAGAAATATACGTATGAATGTATTTGTCGTATTGTGCTGAATACATGATATCTCTGCTCCGGTATATTCTTTAAAACCCTGGATGTCTTTATCTGAAGGTATGATTTTAGATAAACATAATACATGAACATGAGCTCCGTTTTCTACTAAAGATTTCGTGATAGAAAGCATGCCAATTTTACCACCATCAGTAGGTGGGAATGGAAATTGCGGACATAATTGTAAAATTCTCATAATCATTTATGAATCAAACTCTTAAAACAGAATACAATCATTAAAAAAGTAAGTTGTGATTGAGAAAAACTATCTTTAATTTTGGGCTTTAAACAGCATTAATTATTATAAAATTACAGAAGAGAGGAATAGCATGCATCACTTTGCGCATTTTCTTGTGAAAAAAAGTGTAAAAGCTATAGTTGGATTATCTATTGTTGGCCTACTTAGTACAGACTTTGTGTCGGCTCAAACACGTGTACCAGCTACAAATCCGATACGATTAACATCTAAGACTACAAAAGATGATAATCCCAAAACACTAAAAACTGTATTAACTCAATATAGCCATGGTGACCCAACAGTTCAAGAGCAATATACTCTAGAATTAATGAACAGGGCCAGAGCAAATCCAAAAGAGGAAGGCCAACGTTTAGTAAATACACCCGATCCAGATGTTCAAAATTCTTTTACATATTTTAATGTTGCTAAAACTTTAGTGACAAGTCAATTTAATACATATCCTTCTCGCCCACCTTTAGCATTTAATGAAAAGTTAATCAAGGCTGCTAGAGATCATTCTCAAGATATGAAAGATAAGGACTTTCAGGGTCATACTGGTTCAAATGGAAGTGTTCTATCTGGAAGATTAGATAAAGCAGCTTATACTGGTTGTTCAAATTGTGGTGAGAATGTGTTTTCTTATGCGCAAAGTATGTGGCATGCACATGCAGGATTCAATGTTGACTTTGGGCCAGATAATCAAGCTCAATTAGGCCATAGAGAAAACATTATGAATTTTGGAAATTATGTCTACACTGAAGTAGGTGTTGGAGTAAAAGAAGATACTGATCCATCTACCCAAGTAGGTAAATATATTGTTACTCATGATTTTGGCAAGCGTGGTGATGTATATGTATTAGGCGTTGCATATAAAGACAACAATAATAATGGCTTTTATGATATGGGTGAAGGCCTTCCTGGAATCACTATTAAAGTTTCTAAAGGAAATTATTTTGCAATTACTTCATCTTCTGGTGGATATGCTATCCCTGTAACTGGAATTACTGGTTCTGTTACTTTAGAAGCATCTGGAACTGGATTAGGTGGTACACTTACTAAAAATGCAAACCTTCAAGGCACAAATGTTAAAGTAGATTTTACTTCTGCTTTACCTGGACAAGTTTCTTTGATTTATCCTTCTAATGAAAGTACTGAAGCAATAAAAGATATTACATTTACTTGGTATAAAAGTCCAGGAACAGTTTCGATGTATAATTTTGTATTATCAGAAACTGAAGACTTTGCTTCCCCATTACTTAATATTGAAATCACTGATACATCAAATGCTGTAAAGGGATTATTAAAAAATGCAAAGGATTATTGGTGGAAAGTAAGAGCCAAAACTCCAGCAGGTTGGGGTGATTTTGCTTCGGCAAATATGTTCCAAATTCGCATTTATCCAAAAGATGTAAAGGTTATTTCTCCAGATAGTAATGCTGCAATTTTAAGAGATACAACTACCTTGGTTTGGACAAGAACCGATACAACAGCCATTAAATATTGGGTACAAATGTGTGAAGATGAATGGTTCGAAACAAATGTAATCGATGATTCTTCGATTGTTGGATCAGCAACTTCACTTAAAGTAAATGTAGAATATGATAGAACGTATTTCTGGCGTATTTGTTCAAGAAATGAAGAACTGTGGAATGAGTTTAGCTCACCTGGTGTTTTTTATACAGTGCAAGTTCCACAAGGTATTCAATTAGTTGCACCAGCTAATGGTTTTTCCACATCAAACAAAAATATCCGCTTTACATGGAATAAAGATCCAATGGAAAAAATCATTGTAGATAATCCTTTCTATCCTAAAGGTATTTTCTATTGGTTTGAACTAGCTGAGGATTCAGAATTTTCCAAAATGTTTGTACGTGATACTGCTACTAAAGATACAACCAAATTTATTGGAAATATGAAGCCAGGAACAACGTACTATTGGCATTTAAAAGCCCATCATGAAATGGGAGAAGGGCCATTTGGTGAGACCCGAACCGTTAAGATAACTGATCCGTCTTCTGTAGAAGATGATTTAAAATCTGCTGGAATAATCTATCAATACACACAAAATGGTATTTCTCTGATTGCTCCATCTTCATCAAAATCCTTAAAGGTTTCAGCGTATAGTATTGATGGAAAAACACTATTTAGCAATAATAATGCGCAAACTATGAATATAGAATGTCCAAATAATTCTGAGATTATCTACATTCATATTGAATATGGATCAGCATCTTGGATCCTTCCAATGCAATGTATTCGTTAAGAAATATGATATACAAAGTAAAAGGCCTTTGATAGAATCAAAGGCCTTTTTTTATGATTGCTGATATTGTTCATATAAGTCAGGTCTTAATCGCTTCGTCTTTTCTATAGACTTCTCTAATCTCCATTTCTTGATTAGTTCATGATTTCCACTTCTTAAGACTTCAGGAACTTCTAAATCCCTGAATTTAGCTGGCCTGGTATAATGTGGGCAATCCAATAAACCATCATTCATAAATGCATCACTTAAAGAAGATTCAGCATCACCTAATACCCCAGGAATTAATCGTACAATGGCATCAATAATCATTAAAGCAGGTAATTCTCCCCCACTAACCACATAATCTCCAATAGATATTTCGGATGTGATTAAATGCTCTCTAATGCGCTGATCGATGCCTTTATAATGTCCTGCTAAGAATATAATATTGCCACATAAAGAAAGAGAATTTGCCATGTCTTGATGAAATTTTTGTCCATCAGGACTCATATACATAATATGATCATAAGTTCTTTCTGCTTTCAATTGCTCTATGCAAGCAAAAATAGGCTCGCATTGTAATATCATTCCAGCGCCACCACCAAAAGGAGCATCATCTATATGTTTATAAGTATCAAATGCATAATCATGTAAATTATGGACATGAATATCAACCAATTGTTTGTCTTGAGCTCTTTTAAGAATACTAGTTTGCAATGGCGATGTAAAAATATCAGGAACTGCAGAAATCAAATCTATGCGTAATAAACTCATATCTTATCCGATAATTGAATGTACATAAATGAGTATTTCATCGGCATGTAAATAGGTGATATAACAGAGAAAATAAAATAAGACAGCATCCCAAGTATTACGAGTAATATTCCTTAGATATGCTGCAAAAAGGGATATCATATATATGCAACCTATTAAGGGTATAGTGAGAATTGTTTTATCTAAGATAAAGCTAAAAAAAACGAGAGAGAGTATACTGCTACATTGTATTCCTATCCAATTACTAAATCCTCTTCTATTCATAAATTCTACAAAATATCCAATGCATAAAGTAATACAGGCAATTGCTAACTGTAATTGCTTTGGTTCAATTAACGATGCATATGAATAATCTGTCAAAATATGACTATATGCATAACCACATAAAAATCCTCTGAACATTAATGCAGGAAGAAAACTTGATCCTGGCATTGCAGACATTCCAATTGCAGCAGGATGTATTGATTTGGCTATAAAGAATAAAAAAAGAAGTATCAGATATATCAAGATCGATTGATACAACATAGCTGCCAATATCATAATTGCAATACTTGTTAATCCTATTGCTATTTCATGCGATTCAGTAAAAAGAGTTATCTGAATTGGAAATCTATCACGATATTGAAAAGTATCAACTGTTTTCAAGGTAATCAACCTAATTGTTTTTTTATATCTTCAATATAAATGAGAATATATTCCTTCATAGCATTTTCTACTTCTTCGTGAGCAGTTCCTTTTATCATATGTGCAAGTTGTGGACAATATGATGCATAATTTGCATCATTATCATAACGTCTAATTAGAATATCATAATCAGAAGGATTTGTGCTTTTATTCGCGCTCATAGTTTCTCAATAAAGTAAGGTGAAAGAAGATTCTGAATTGCATATCGCACAACAAAATTACATTAATTTAACGTAAATTTGTCATTGCTTTACAGCATTATATTATCTCATATTTAGACATGTTTATAAAGATTGAATTCCCCTATTGAATTCTGTACTTATATCGTTATACTAATATTTAAGTGGTCATATGTTTATCAATAAAAAGTTGATTATAATTTGCTTATTTCTTTTGTGCATTATATCAATTGATGCACAAGAAACATATCATAAAGTCATCATTCATAATCCAGATGGCATTGGAATACCTCAGCTTATTAAGTATGGCCTAGATGCAGATCATGGGATGGAAATAAAAAGTAAAACGATCGAATGTATTATCTCTCATTCTTCATATAAGTCTATGAAAAACAATGGTATTAATGTTGATATTGCTGTGCCTGATATGCAAGAATATTATGCAGAGAAGCTAAAGTCAGCGCAAAATCAATCAGTAAAAAATCAATTAATTCCTAAAAATCTAGTAAAACCCGATAATTTCATTACAGGATCTATGGGCGGATATTATACGCTAGAAGAAATCTATATTGAAATGAAAAAAATGCAAGAGTTTGCTCCAGAATATATTAGAAAGCCAGACACAATTGGATATACAGGTGAAAATAGACCAATTCTTTCTTGGCAAATCACGTCACAACCACTTAAACAATTACCTAAGACATTGTATACCGCATTGCATCATGCAAGAGAACCAGCAGGTGCAACTACACTTATTTATTTTCTTTGGGATTTATTAGAAAAAGGTAAAAAAGGAGATGTCCAGGCACAATATCTCTTGGCTAATAGATTATTAGTTATGATTCCATGTTTAAATCCAGATGGTTATGCATTTAATCAAGAACAAAAACCACAAGGTGGTGGACTTTGGAGAAAAAATAGACGTATAATTGATGCAGAAAAAGGAGTAGATCTTAATCGTAATTATGGCCCTGAAACATATTGGAATGCCAATAATGGCGGTTCTTCTACAGATCCAAAATCTGATGTTTACAGAGGTGAAAAACCATTTAGCGAGCCAGAAACACAAGCAATTAAAAAACTGTGCGAATCATATCAATTTGGCTTCATTATGAATTATCATACATATAGCAATTTATTTATTTATCCTTTTGCTGCTATATCTCAAGAAACACCAGATTCTACCCTTTTAAGAGGATTTGCTGCTGATATTACGCGATATAACAAATATTCAGCTGGTAGAGATTTAGAAACTGTTGGGTATACTACAAGAGGAAATTCTGATGATTGGGCATATAGTACTTTTGGAGCAATGGCATTTACTCCAGAAGTGGGTAATCCTTTCGAAGGATTTTGGCCTGGAATTCAGAGAATTATTCCACTTGCTGCAGAAAATCTTCATTGTAATTATCAAGGATTATGGAGTTCTGCCGATAATATTTGTTTAAGACAAGCGGTTCAAAATATATCTACATTGCAAGATGAAGGTGGAATCATAGATTTAGATTTTCAAAATATTGGTAGATTATCAGCTGATTCACTTACACTAATATCTATCAAATTTTTGAATGATCAAATACTTAAAAGTGATACATCATTTGGTATACGATATATTAAATCAGGTGATTTTATACGAGCTTCCATCTCCTACCGTTTACAAAAGAATTTTCGAAATGGCGATACTGTTCCTTTTATCGTTTCAAGAAATCAATATGGTGTCATAAGGTCTGATACATTATCTATGCGATTATATAAACCAGAAATAATATCTGTTTTTTCAACGATAAAAGATACCTCCAACTTCATATTAAATTCATGGAAGCCAATATATATCAAACAATTAAATTCTTATGCTTTAACTGATAGTCCAACCAAAAATTATATTCCACAAGTTGATTCATATACCGAATCCTCTGTATTATTTGATCTTTCACAATATCGGGCAGCAGAGCTTCAATTTATTGCTAAATGGAGTATCGAACCTCGGTCAGATTTTGCAGTAGTACAGATATCAGATAATGAAGGGAGAACATGGAATTCCTTGCAAACTTCAAGAATGAAGCTTGGTTCAGGTATTGGAGGCGGTAAACAAGACCCAAAAAGTTATGGCTTTGAAGGAAATTTCCCAGATTGGGAAAATCAAACTGTTTCTTTACAAGATTATATTGGAAAAAAAATAAAACTTCGATTTGGTGTCTTAAGTGATGAAGGTGCCGAATTTGATGGTTTTTATATTCGTGATGCTAAGATACTTGGATTTCAGGATACAATGAGTGATATCAAGGATATACCTCAAAAGTCTCATGAATTTGTATCCGAATTATTTCCAAATCCAGTGTCTTCACCAACTATATATATTACTTTAGCCTATAAACAAGCACAATTGCCTGCAATGAATTATCAGATAATGATTCATGATATTAAAGGTAAAGAATTATTTAGACAATCTTATTCTACTCTAGGAAGTAATGAGGAAATAATACCAATCAATGTATCAGGTTTCTCTAGTGGAATGTATACAGTCTCGATTCAAGTAGATGATTCAATAGTATATTCTCATTCATTACACATCGCAAATT
>JALRHN010000005.1 GCA_023259575.1 Candidatus Kapaibacterium sp.
AAGGACTAATTTGTTCAACTTGTTGATAATGTTTCGCTTTATAGCATTTATTTGGAATAAATTTGCTTTCATTATCTTTTTCTTCAGAATTCTTCATTTCATTCTGTTCTTGATTTTGTAAATCAGCAAGTACAGAATCAATCGCATCATAATTGTTATCTTTTTTAGAACTATAATTATTATCACAAGCTGATACAATTAATGTTATTAGTATACATAGACTTATAGATGCAATGTGTTTCATATATGTATTCTCTTTTAATTTTTTAAGTATGAACTCAAAATAGTCTATAATTCTTATAAATTATCTACACATTATATACTTAACTTTAATAATTACTTTTTGAAAGTACATTTCAAATAATTAATTGTTTACATTGCAATTACATTAATTCAGGGTTTATATATTTTGGAGTATATATATGTGTTTTTCAGCAATATCAAGTTTTAGTGCTTCTATTATTATTGGCGGAATAGGTGTTTCTACAGTTAAGAAAACTACTGCAAAAAAAGATACTTTTTTTGCTTCTATTCCTATAATTTTTGCAATTCAGCAAATTTGTGAAGGTTTCATTTGGCTCAGTTTTTCACATCTATCCTTTGCTGAATTTCAAACATTTTTTACATATGCATTTTTATTCTTTGCTTGGAGTGTTTGGCCAGCACTTTTACCTTTTTCATTATATACTATGGAAGAAAATGATCAGAGAAAGAAATTGATCTATTATCTTTTTATTATTGGTTTAGGTATTGGAATTGGATCTGTTTATACTTTGTATTCTGGACAACCTTTTGCATATATCTCTAGTTTTCATATAGATTATGCTCTTGCTTCCCCTCAAAGCAATAATGCTTTTGTTTCGATGTATGAGATATTCTATGTACTTTGTACTTTAGCGCCTATGTTTATTTCTACAGTTAAAAATATGAAAGTATTTGGAATATTAAATGTTATGGCATTATGTATTTCTTATGTGTTTTTTACAAATTCAATACCTAGTACTTGGTGTTTTTTTGCTGCCATATTAAGTGGATGTATTTATTGGATAATAGTAAAAGCACATTCATTATCAACTAAAACAGTACATATTTAGTATACAATATAGAACAATAAAAAAAGAGGCCCTCTTTCTATAAAGATGGCCTCTGTTCATATATATATTGATTTTATGATTTAGCAGCGATTAGATTTAAAGCGCTACCAGCAAAGAACCAACCTATTTGTTGTTCATTCATAGAGTGATTCAAAGAAATAGTATCTGAACTGCCATCAGAATGAGCAATATTCATAATTATCTGCTTGCCAGGCATTAATGATGTGATATCGATACTAATCATATCACCTTCTTTAAACAAGTCATAATCGGCAGTATTTGAGAATGTTAAAGGTAACATTCCTTGCTTTTTTAAATTGGTTTCGTGAATTCTAGCAAATGATTTTACGACAATGATTTTACCACCTAAAAAGCGTGGTTCCATTGCAGCATGTTCACGTGAAGAGCCTTCGCCATAATTTTCTTCGCCAACAACAATCCAAGAAGCACCTCTTGATTTATAGTCTCTTGCTACTGCTGGAACTTCACCATATTCACCAGTAAACATATTCTTTATACTATTGGCTTTATCATTTGCATAATTAATTGCACCGATAAGCATATTATTAGAGATATTGTCTAAATGACCACGAAAACGTAACCATGGTCCAGCCATAGAAATATGGTCTGTAGTACATTTACCTTTCACTTTTAACAATAATGGCATATTATGATATTCTTCAGCTTTTGGAGCTTTAAAAGCTTGTAAAGCTTGTAATCTTTGTGATTCTGAAGCAATAACAACAGATAAAGAAGTACCATCTTCAGCAGGGGCAACAAAACCATGTTCATCAGGAACAAAACCACCTTCGGGTAATTCTTGACCACGTGGTGGATTTAAATATATGCCATCAATAGATTCTTTAGTGAAGTCAATTGTTAAATCCCCAGTTAATGCAAAACCAATCACGGTTTCTGGTGATGAAACAAAAGCATGTGTTTCTGGATTACCATCATTTCTAGAAGTAAAATTTCTATTAAAAGAAGTTATAATGGAATTTCTATCACCCTTTTGTACATCATGGCGCTTCCATTGTCCAATACAAGGACCACATGCATTGGCTAATACAGTTCCACCTACAGATTCCATAGCCGCTAAAAGACCATCTCTTTCGATTGTTGCTCTTACTTGTTCTGAACCTGGAGTAATTGTGAATTCAGCTTTTGTTTTTAAACCTTTAGATGCTGCATAAGCTGAAATCTCTGCTACTCTACTCATATCTTCATAACTTGAATTGGTGCAAGAACCTATTAAACCAACTCTTAATTGAGAAGGCCAATTATTAGATTTGACTGCTTGAACAAATTCACTTATTGGCATTGCTCTATCTGGAGTAAATGGTCCATTTATATGAGGTTCCAAGGTGTTTAAGTCAATATGAATGACTTGATCATAATAATTCTCAGGTTTTTCACATACTGCATCGTCTGCTTTTAAATGCTCTGCAACAGACAATGCCATAGCTGCTATATCTGCTCTATCAGAAGCATGTAAATATCGAACTATAGAATCATCAAAAGGAAATATTGAAGTTGTTGCACCAATTTCGGCACCCATATTACAAATGGTGCCTTTTCCTGTTGCGCTAAATGAAGAACATCCTTCACCAAAATATTCAACGATTGCTCCAGTTCCACCTTTTACAGTTAAAATACCAGCAAGTTTTAAGATAACATCTTTTGCAGATGTCCAACCACTCATTTTACCAGTAAGTTTTACTCCAATCAATTTGGGCATTTGAAGTTCCCATGGCATGCCAGACATAACATCTACGGCATCTGCGCCACCAACTCCAATTGCTATCATTCCTAAGCCACCTGCATTAGGTGTATGGGAATCAGTACCAATCATCATTCCGCCGGGGAAAGCATAGTTTTCTAATACAACTTGATGAATAATACCTGCACCGGGTTTCCAAAAACCGATACCATATTTTTGAGATACAGAACCTAAAAAGGCAAAAACCTCATCATTTTCTACTAATGAATCTGCTAAATCTTTATTTGCACCATGTTCTGCACGAATAAGATGATCGCAATGAACAGTAGATGGAACTGCTACTTTTGGAATTCCTGCGCTCATAAATTGTAATAATGCCATTTGTGCTGTAGCATCTTGCATTGCAACGCGATCAGGATTAAAATCTACATATGAACCACCTCGAATATGGGGCTCAGATGGAATGTCAACCATATGTGAATACAAAATCTTTTCTGCTAAAGTAAGTGGTCTTCCAAGTAATGTTCTAGCCTTTTGTACTCGTTCAGGCATACCTGCATATACTCTACGAATCATTTCAATATCGAATGCCATTGTTCTATTACCGAATATGGTGAAACATGAATATTTTTTTACAATCTTATGAATACAAATATCGTGAAAATACAAATCCCCCGAGAGGATAAACTTCTCGAGGGATTATTTTTTTTATGTACAGTATTTAGAACAATTATTTATTGATTATTAATTGCTCTGAATGTGTAAATATACTTGTTTCTAGTCTGCATGTATAAGAACCAGATGGTAAATTCATTGAATCTACATCTAATTCTAATTCATATTCGCCTGCTTTCATTTGGCCATCAACTAATGTTGCAACTTTTTGTCCCATAGAATTATAAAGACTAATTGCAGCATAACCATCAAATCCTGTGCTGAAAGATATTGCTACTTTTCCAGCAGATGGATTTGGATAGATATCTTTTAATGAATATCCTGTTGAAGCGAAACGTACACCACGCATATTTGCAGCGCAATCGATATCTAAGATAATTTTACCTGGACGATTTTGTATTCTAACATAACCTTGTTTAGTATTATCTAGAATTGTAAGATTTGTTCCTAATGGAGAATTCTTATTTGTATCTAAATAACCTTTCATTTTGAATTTGAATAAATTGCCTGTTCCACGAATTGGATTTGCACCAGACATAGTAACAACAAATTCACCTGGTTTTACGATATCAGCACTTAATACATTCCATGTTGATGCAATACCAGCTGGTTGAATATTTTGAATACCAGCTAATGGTTCTACAACAGTAGGAACATAATTAATTGTTGCTTTAAATGATGTAATGTCGGCTCTATCAAGATTTTCTAAACGAGCGATACCTAATTTAGGATCTGATGTTAATTCAAAATCTAACCAATCACTAACTTTTCCAGGAGCTGAGGTATAATCTTCTCTCGGAATTCTAACAGCGGCAACAATTTCATCTGGAGTGCCTGTTAATGTTGATGTATATTCACCAGCATTAGTTGTGAATGCGATTGTAGCAATATCTTTAAGTACAGCACCATTTTGATCTGTGCTGAATACAGTTGGACTATATATAACATCTACAGATAGTTTCTCACCTGGTTTTACTGATGCAGGTAATGCAGCAGATACAGATCTTGTCCAGGATACTGCGCCATTTCCTTGTGGCTTACTAATAGCAGTCACAATCAATGGAAGTGTACCATTATTTGCTAATTCTACTGTACCATTTGAAGTTAGAGTAATGAATTGTTTTAATTCAATATCTGTTGTTTTACCTTCTGGTTTACCTTGTTCTTCAACTAAGCCAATAAGTGTTGTTTGAACTGCTTCAGGCGCATCTGATTCAACCACTAAAACAGCTTGATAAGGAGTTGCTCTTGCAATTGAAGCATTGAAAATAATTGGAACTTGTAATACATTATTATTAGAAGTTGCATCATTTGTTAAAGACAAAGGATAGGTACTGTTTTGAGCAAGAAAAGCTGGGTCGATACTGAAATAATCTTTATCAGCACCTTCTATTCTTATACCACCAACATTATTTAACAATGATAATTTCATGCTTCCATTGCTTGTAATATCTGCATTCATTGTTTTGGTATTACCTGGAGCAAATGTACCAAAATCGATAGATGGTGTCATTGCTATATGTGGCTGAACACCAATACCTTGTATAGTAGCTGATGTAGATTTATCAATACCATTATCCTTACCAGCAAGTGTAACTGTGTACGTATATGGACGTTCACCATTACGTGTTCCAGAGATCCATTCTGGCATGAAACTGATATCTAATGTTTTTGTTTCATTTGCTTCTAAACGATTAGCAACTCTATCGGTAGGAACTGTAAAATACTTACCATCAGCGCCGCTTACTGTCATAACAATATCAGTAAGTGCAGTAGAACCAGAATTTCCATATTCAATTGTTGCGGCATATCCATTAGACTTAACAGTTGGTGTAACAAAGTTATCTAGAACTCTGCGCTCATTCCAATTATAGCCTTGAATGATTGGTCCGGCTTCAACAGCCATACCTTGCCAATCTGAATATACTTTTAACTCATCAGTATTGCATGAAAGTACAGCACGTGATTTGCGAAGAATATTTGGTTCGGTACCTGGAGTAAATACAACTTTGAATGGGAATTCTTCACCACTCTTTAATGTAAGAGGGAAATTCTCAATTAAACCTTCTACTCTAGGGAAATATACTTTATCTGCATCTGGCCAATTGATACTTGTGATTTCAATATCTACATTTAATAGATTTCTTATTAAAACATCAAGTTTTCTTTCTGAATTCACTGGTACTTTACCAAAATCAGCATCTCCAGTGTGTACTTGTGGTTTTACAGAGCGAATTCTTACTTCTGCTAATGATACATCAACACAGCTTAATTCTGCAACGATAGAGTCAACTAAAATGCCAGAGCGTACTTGTAAGCTTGTTGCTGCTATTTCTATAGTTTTTGACTCCTGTGGAGCTAATGTCATTGGAAATGAAGCAGAAGGAAGAATAAATTCTTGATTTTTAAACTTCAATTTTAAGTTTTTAACAATTGTAGGAGTTGTTTTTGAAGGATTTGTTAAGGTTAATGTTGCTCTTGAAGTATCACCTACACCAACGCTTCCAAAATTCAATAAAACTGGATTTGCAGTAATTTCTTCTGGAAAATAAGTATAAGTACGCTCTACATATTTACCAGAACGTGTTGTTGCTCTAATAACTGCGATAGCTGGTTTTTTAAGATCTTTTACTTGAATTGTAAAGTCAACTTCTTTCATTCCCATTGTAAAATCATTTGGGAAACTAAGAGTAACATTTGAGCTTTGTTGAGCATCTAAGCGTACATTTAATAAACTTGCACATTCACTTTCTAAAGGTAATACGCTTGCTTTACCATTAATAGTACCGCAATTAGGATCTCCAGATAATAATACTGAATCTTCACAAGGTAGGGTTGCATTTACAGAAACTGGATATGCATAAGCAAAGTTTTTGTATCCGCCTGATGGGTCATCCCAATGTCCATATGAATAAGCACCAAATGGAGCACCCTCTATTACATGAGATCCAATACCTACTTCTTTAGCTGCATAACTAAATGATGTACCTGCATATTCTTTGATTTTTGTTCCAAAAAAAGCTTGAAAACTTTTACCATCAATTTTCAATTTGTCTAAGTCTTCGGTACGGAATGTAACATTTACATAATTATTATTCTCAGTTGGAGAATAGAATATTGCACTTGAAGGCCATGAAGCTAATGGAGTAATTGTAGTTAATTCACCAGTTCCAGCCATAACATGACCAAGAGTACCTTCTCCACCTTTTGCTTCATATGTATGGGCCAACCATGCTTTCATATATTGGCCAACAACAATAGGCTTATTCGAGGTGAAATGTCCAGCATCAGTCATACTGATAATTTCAAAAAATTCACCAGCACGTAAAGGTACTGAAATTTGTTTTGCGCCAGAACCATCTAAACGCATTTGTTTAATAATTGTGTTGTCTTCTGTAGCAACAAATCGTAATAATTCACCTTCTTCTGATGGACCTGTGAATTTGCGATTTGCGGTAAGTATACGTGGTACAGACATAAATTCAGTGCCAGCAGCACTTACTGGCATTAACATTTCTACATAAGCATTACGAACCATATCTGTTCGCATACCATGAAAATTCTCTTCGAAGCGACCATAAGCACCTTTGGTATGGCCACTTATAACACCAATTTTTTTATTTGATTCAATTAAGGTTCCTGTTAAATCCCCTTTTGAATTATGATGATACAATGCATTTGTATCAGCTAAAATCAAAAATACTTCACCTTTATTTAGAGTTGCACTACCAAACCCTTTTTCGGTTCTTGCATTAGCCTTATAAGTTATTTTAGTATTGTCTTCTGCTGCAACAACTAATATTTGTCCTGGATGACGAAAATCATCATTGTCTTGAAAATTATTTAGTGTGCGATACGATGTTCCCCATAATTCTACAGGTAAAGCTTTATAAACAGCGCCAGATGAACGCCAATTTGTTGCTACTGTTACAGAAAATGGGTCATTTGCATATACATGAACTCCATTTGGACGTGCAATTTCACTTTCTGAATTTTGAATTGCATCTGGTAAACGTACTAATTTTGTTTGATTTGGAGATAAAGCAACGGTTGTTTCAAACCCAATTCCCAAAGCGCTAATCGTTACAGTTGTAGCAACTTTAGATGCTAACCATAATTCATATGGTGATTGCCCACCAGATACTACATCACCTGGATATCTCTGGCAATTCGGGATACCAATATAATAATCAGTACCATCACTAACATCTGCATTTCCACGCTTATCATTATAGTCCTTAACCTGCGCATGCACAGATACAGCAACTAATGATACCATTAAAATAAAAATGGAGAAAAATCTCCGGATAGTAGCATGAGTCATATGCTCTACTCCTAATTCTCAAAAAATTATATAAATATTATATCTAAAATTCTGTAGAAATGTACTTCAAAAAAATACATGGACTATCAATATTGATTCTAAATGGCGTAAATATCAGATAAATATATATTTACGAGGGTATTTAGGGCAATAACGATGCATACTACGAAAAAATTTTCGAAGAATCAAAGTAATTCTAAGATAAGATTTGATTTTATTTCTTTCAGATTTTGTCCTACAAAATCAGTGGAGATGCTTGGTGAATATTAGCCAAAAAAACCAATATTCTTAGAGAATTATTTTTTCTTTTTTGCTTGTTTTTGGAGTATTTTTTCTAGGTCGCCCCCAAAGCTTTTAATCATCGTTCTTAATACATTATAATCAGAATCTTGTGCGATAGAGAGTCCCTCTACACTATAGGTTTCATATAATGTTTTTCTTCCCCCAGGAGTAGATTGAAATTCAAGTAATGCTTGTATAAGTTCTTGTTTTATATGTTCAGGAAAGTCTCCTCTAAATACAAAGGGGTCATTTGGAATTGCCTCTGTAAATCCTATTATTTTTACTTTATCATATATATCTGGATATTGTTTTATTACTCTAGCCCTTGCATCTAGGATTTCTCCTGTTTTTTTATCTGGTGGAGAATAATAAGTTGCCCCTGCATCAACCTGTTTTTGATAGACCATTGTAACAACATTATCATGCTTCATTGCAAAAACTTCATCTGCAGTTTTTATATTATTTCTAGTTAATAAAGCTTTAGGTAATATATATCCAGAGGTAGAAGCTGCATCTACATATGCTATTTTTTTTCCTTTTAAATCAGATAAGGAGTCTATTCCACTGTCTATTCTTGTAATAAACTGTCCTTTATAGACAGTTTCGCCATCTCTTCTGATTACTTTGAGAGCTGCTTTAGCACCATATTTTTCATGAGCTAGAATATAGCTAAAGGTATTCATAGCAGCAATATCAGCTTTACCACTTCCAAAGGCTTCAACTACAGCAATAAAACTTGTTGGGAAGGTAGCAGTAACATGATAGCCAGTTTTTCTTTCTAAATATGCAACAAGGCTATCAGCACTATTTGTTAGTTTTTGTGCATCTACAGAAGGAGTTAATAAAATTCTAATTGGATTACCTTTACTACCAAGAACAGTAGAATCATATAAAGGTTTTACACTTAGATATAGCAGAGTAAGTGCTATAAGGGTTATATAATATTTAGCTATCTTCATAAGGATTTATTTGGATTTTGGCTATCCCGCGCAGTTTTGATAATTTTGCAAATGTTCTTTTAATCAGTATCAATTTACTGTTTCCTAACAGAACGTTTGTTATGTTTTTTTGTACAAGTTATTAATTACATTATGAATATCCACGAGTATCAAGCAAAAGATCTTTTGCGTCGTTACAATGTACCTGTCCTATTTGGCAAACCAGTTTTCAGTGCCGAAGAAGCTGGCACTGTTACCTATCGCGACTTTGTAACACGCGGAATTAGTACTGTTGTTCTAAAATCACAAATTCATGCTGGTGGACGTGGCAAAGGTGTAGTTCATGATGTACATACCAATCAGCCTGTTGAATTATTTGGCAAATTGGTTCGTGGCGTAACTGTTATTCACGATGGAAACATTGCAGACAAAGCATATCAATTAGCAAGAGCAACATTTAGTAATAAACTTGTTACTATTCAAACTGGTGATGCTGGTAAAGTTGTACGCAGAATGTTCATCGAAGAAGGATGTTCTATAGTTCATGAATATTACTGTAGCATTTTATTAGACAGACAAACCTCACAAAATATCATTATGGTGTCTACCGAAGGTGGTATGGACATCGAAGAAGTTGCTGAACATACACCAGAAAAAATTCTTCGAGAATATATAGATCCTTCTGTTGGTTTGCAAAGCTTTCAAGCACGTAGAATGGCTTTTGGTTTAGGCCTTAGTGGTGAAGCTTTTAAAAGTTTTTGCACATTTATCGCCAAATTGTATCATGCCTATGAAGACATGGATTGCAGCATGATGGAGGTAAATCCTTTAGTTGTAAATTCTGAAAACAAATTTATTGCTTTAGATGCAAAAGTAAATTTTGATGATAATGCACTTTTCCGTCATCCTGATTTTATGGATTTCAGAGATATCACAGAAGAAGATCCTTTAGAAGTTGAAGCTTCTAAATTTAATTTAAATTATATAAAATTAGATGGTAATGTTGGATGTATGGTCAATGGAGCTGGCTTAGCAATGGCCACCATGGATATCATTCAACTTGCAGGTGGAAAACCGGCTAATTTTCTTGATGTTGGGGGCGGAGCAAATGTAGAGCGTATTGCAAATGCCTTCAGAATTATGACTAATGACCCAAGTGTAGAATGCGTTCTTATCAATATTTTTGGTGGTATTGTACGCTGCGACAGAGTTGCAAATGGGATTGTACAAGCATTACAACAAGTTTCTGTTTCTACTCCTGTTATCGTTCGATTAGAAGGAACCAATGCAGTTGAAGCTGGAGAAATCCTTAAAAATTCAGGAATGAGATTTTTAGTTGCTACTACTTTAGAAGATGCAGCAAATAAAGTAACCAAAGCTTTAAATTCTTTATAGAAAATTTGTTTACTCAATAAAAAAAGGATGCTCAAAAGACATCCTTTTTTTATTGGATAATGAATGTTGTTTTATACCTTTGATTATTAACTGTAGCAATTAATATATAGCTGCCTGAATTTAATGAGCTTGTGTAAAAGTCATCAAGATTGCCATTAAAAATCAATTGTCCATCATAAGTATAAACTTTAGCAATTCCGCTATGAGCAGGATAGTTTATCGAAGACTCAGATCCTTTTTGAATTGGATGTGGAAAGATGTGAATATCCTGCATATCTTGTTGATTAATAATAGCAATTGCATCTAAATCAAATCCACATGTTTCAAAAGGAGTTGGCCAAGGATCATTTATTTTCTTGCCTCGTGAATCTTTAGAAGCATAGTGATCATCTATAGATCCGATTATATCGATTATACGTATATGGGTAATGGCATGAATGTTCACGTAAGGGTGGTTTTTTAACTCGGACAAATCAAAAGGAGTACCATATCCAGTTTTATATTTTCCTGCAAGATTATGGAGTCCACTGATGTCTTTAATATAATCAAAGGCACCAATCTGTATAGAATCTTGCGTATTGGAGATTGCTGGAAATCTTATAAAATTAATGCCATCACTGCTTACTTCTACAAATGCTAATTCTAAAAAATGATCTTCAAATGAGTTTTCAAAGACAGCAAAATCTGCACCTGGGCCATCTACAATCGGTTTTTGAAATGTTAAAGTAGCAATTCCACCATCACCTAAACTTATTACGCGATTATCCGCTTTACCAAGCGCATGATCACTAATACCAAAACTGGCAAAATCAGCTAGTGTATCTGCTATAAGTATTCTTCCCCTTTTGATATCACAACTAATAGCCCAACTTTGAATCAATGTAGAATTCGCATCTATAGCATCACAACTTGGTGTACCAACTTTATCAGGAAACTGAGCATACATATGAATGCTATAAAAAAGAGCTATGGAATTAATGGCAATGCGCCTAATCATATTCTACTCTTGTCTTAAAGCAATAACAGGAAATCGCATAGTATTGCCTGCTATATAGAATCCACCAAATAATACAGCAGAATAAAATATATCACCCAAAAAACTTCCTTGTAAGAAAGGAATTCCTGCAATATAAGATGCCATTAATCCTTGAAATGTTTGAGGATACAATGGATTTCCTATCCAAGCACCAAAATTCGTGATTAAGAAAAATGTAGATGTTGCAATGATGCTTCCGGCGAGTATTTTAGGAATAGATAGAGTATTAAATAGGAAGTATCCAATTATTGCAATTAGAGCATATGCTCCGTATTGCCAATAAAAACCCTGATAAAACCATGTAAATCCCTGAAAATAATCTGCAAATATTATATTATTAATAAACAGATCACTAAGCCAGGTTGCTGCTAATGGTAAGAACATAGCTTGCCACTTTTTTGAAAAAAATGCGCCTCCTAAAAGGCCCATAGCTGCCAAAGGAGAGAAATTATACGGATGAGGTAGGATTCTACTGAAAGCAGCGATTATCAAAAGCAATGATAAAACAGAGAAACGAAGAAACATTTTATGTGTCATGATACCAATACCTAAAAATCAAAGTGAGGTATATCAACACAATATATCATTGTGAGTATATGCCTGCACTTTACGTGAGTGCTTATTGCATGTAATATCAAGTGAAGTATCTGGCTTATTCTAATGAACTTACAGTTGCACGACAGCTCGGGATTTACACCCGATTCCTTCAGATCTTATGTTGATTTCTTGATATCTTCTGTATAAATGTAGATGCAAATTACTCTTTTTTTTATATGATATCAACAAAAAGTCTTTCTTTTAATCAAATTGTTGCAATGCTAATGATAAATCCTTTTTTGGTTCTAAACCCATTTTTTTTCTGATACTAAAACGATGATTTTCTACAGTTCTAATATGAATTGAAAGGAGATTTGCAATATCTTTAGTAGACAAACCAGACTTCAACAAAGCAGATATTCTTACCTCTTGCGATGAAAAATTGGGATATGCCAATAATAAACTTTTAATAAAATTGGTATTCTGTGCTTTTAAATGGGCTTCAAAATAATTCCAATCTCTATTATTATCTGATTCCTTAGAAATATCCCCAATAATCTCATTTAATTGTATTTTCAAATATTGATCTGAATGTGATTTTATGAGTTTGTTCAACTTATGAGAAATATTTTGCAATAATTCCTGCTTGTGTACCAACATTAATGCTAATGTCATAATACTTGCAGATTTATTCTCCATCTGAGTAGATAATAAATTATTAGTAACTTTTTGATACGAATAATCTTCTTTCATAGACGAACTTTGCGAACCCTTTTGTTCGCTTTTCCTCTCCTCCATTTTTCCTCTCTCTATATTATCTTTTCAAACAACCCCGCTAAACCATCTCTATACCCGGAATAGCAAAAGCAATAAATAGTATAATTAAGCCACTCTATTTTATAAAAATCTTCACCGAAAAATTATCTTTTGATAAAAACTGATGTTGAAATGTTCGAACCATCCCAGAATATCAATGAATATAATCCCGAAACAAATCCATGAAGAGATAATGTAACTTCATTATCATTACATTTCTTTTGTATTAACTCTCTACCCAATGCATCAATAATTGTTATAATAATTGGTGTTTTAAATTGGTGATTAATGAATAATTCATCTTCACTACTTTGATATAATGTTATACCTTGAGTATTATCAATTTCCTGTGATATACCTGATATATCAAATGCATATTCTTCAGATATATTTCCACATAAATTTGTATCCTGAATATATACTTGATAAGAACCACTATTTAGAACCTTTAAAAACTGTTTGGTTTCCCCATCCAGAATCTGTTGATTCTTATACCATTGATACTTATGCGATTTAGATGCAAATAAAGTATCTTGAATTCTTATAATATTTGGTTTTACAGGAATTTCATTGAACTTAACAAAAAAAGAATCCGATTTTTTTGTGCAATCATTTTCATCCCACACCTGAACAGTGAAAACTCCATTATTGCTTATATGCACCGTATCTTTTTTTGAACCATTGCTCCATAAATAACCAGCATATCCTTTTGGAGCTTTTAATATTACTGTATTCCCAATACATGGTTGAATATTATCAAACAATTCAATGACTGGTTTTTCTAATTCACCTACAGCTATATCAACGGTTGACTGCGCAGAACATACTGTTTGTTTTCTAACTACTGCAATTTGCCCATTTGAACTTGCCCATTGCACAATTAAACTTTCAGAATTCTTACCTGAAATAATCGTGCCACCTGTTACAGACCACTCGGTTGTTATACCATTTTGTTTAGGAACGCTATAGGTTGCACTTGTATTTATACATACTGATTTAGGACCACTTACTTCTACAATTGGCACAGGTAATACTGTTACTTTTACTGTATCTGATACCCTAAAACAGCCATTTGATGCGGTACATTTACTATAAAATGATCCATTTTTGCCAACTTTTATGGTTTTGGTTTTTTGTCCATTAGACCATTCATATTCAGCATAATCGCCAATAATTTCTAATTGTACGCTATCACCTTCGCAAACTGTAGTATTTCCCTTTGCTAATATTGTTGGTTTTGCAATATTATCTACCTTGACATGTATTGTGTCATTTTTTACACAATTCTCTCCATCGGTTACAGTAAGAATATAAGTAGTAGAAGATAAAGGACTTGCTAAAGGTTGAGAAATTATCGAACTAGATAATCCTTGAATTGGACTCCATGAATATTGATATGGCGGTGTTCCACCATTTACTATAGAACTTCCTCCAATCAATACAGAATTTCCCTCGCATATTGTTTTATCTAGTGATAACTGAATATTTAACTCAGGATTCATTGTAATGGAAACTGTGTCTTTTTTAATACATCCTTTTCCATCTGTAACTGTACATATATATGTAGCTGATTGCTGAACAGTAACAGAAGGATTAGCAGAACTAGGATTTGTTAAGCCAGTTGATGGTGTCCATTGAAATGTTATTGGAGCAGTACCGCCCTGAGCTGTTGGATTTCCTCCAAGTGTAATTGTTGTCCCTTTACATACTTTTATATCCTGTCCAGCTTGTACTGTTACAGGTGGATTCATAGAAATAATAATTGTATCCTTAACAGAACAATTATTTACATCTGTAACTGTACAAATATATGTTTCTGATTGTTGTACATTAACTATTGGATTTGATTCATTAGGATTATTCATTCCTGTAACAGGAAACCATGAATATTGATAAGGAGGATAACCAGAAGTTGCAGTTGGACTACCACCTAGATTTATGATACTTCCTTTACATACAGATTGATCTGCACCTGCATTAATTTGTAATTTTAAATAAGGAAAGATTGTATCTCTTGCTATTGATGTACATCCTAATGCATCTGTTACTGTTAATGTATAAATTCTTGTTTCTGGGAAAGTACAGAGTAAAGTAGGATTTGCAATTGCTGGATTGCTTAATCCATTTACTGGACTCCATGAATATGTATATGGTGGAGTGCCACCAGAAGCTGCAGGAGAATGCCCTAAAGTGGCGATTTGTCCATTACAAATTCGATAATAACCTTTTCCAAAAGCAGTTGGCTGATTATATACTGTTATAACATTATTTTTGATGACAGAATGAGACCCATTTGAATTTGTAGCGGTTAGTTTTACCGAATAATTTCCACTATTGATATATGTATGAACGGGGTTTTTACTTGTATAATCAATAGTGCCATTATTATCAATATCCCATGCCCATGATATTGGATTTGAAGTGCTATTATCTTGAAATGATACTTGAAGTGGACTACATCCTGCTATTGTATTGGTGGTAAAATCTGCGCTTGGAGGCAATCCTAATTCACAATTACTGGCATTGAGTTTTGTCATTAATTGCGGACCACAAGGTTTATTTGCGGTACTAAAATCTACTACATCAACTCCACCTGCAATATCAGAAACTGTACTTAATGTTCTTTTATCGGTATTTGTTCCAACTGCATAATGCATTACATAAGAACTATTAATTACATGACCCAATTGATGAGCATGCCCAAGTTCATGAAGGACAACCGTCTCAAAATCATATTTATTGCCTGATGTAGCTCCTGGTCCAAAATTCCAACCTGCGCCAGGTGTTACCCTAAACAACATATCAAAACCATCATTATACCATTGATCATTGGCACAAGCAGCAAAATAATTATATGTTACCCCCAAAGCTCCAGTAGGTAATGCTGCATCATTAAATGCGATAATATTAATTCCATCATTAGAAAAAGTATTCACTGTCGATGTATTTGTAGCAATCTTAAAATTAACAAAGCTTCCACATCGCCAGCTTTGCAGCGCTCTTTTTACTGCACTTGTTGGATCTGCCCCAAAAGCATCATTAAAAGTTAATGTATGTCCACCCATATTGTCTTGATTAGAAAGCCAATATCGATAATGATTATTGTTATAGGTTGTATTTAGAGCATTATAATTGACTGTTAATGTTTGCGTGGAATTTGCTATAGTCCCATCTTTTGCAGTTACTTTAACTATCCCTGTACCAGCCCTAGTAGGAATTTTAACCTGAATTTGGGCATCATTCCACGAAACAATATTAGATGCTAAAGCAGATATCCATGTAGTACCACCATCATCAGAATTTTTAAATTCTACATTCGCACTTCCGGAATATGAAGTACCAAAACCTGATCCATTAATCGTGAGTACATTACCAATCCCTGCAGATGCTGTAGTTGGATTAATTGAACTTATAGAAGCAGCTAGAGTTTTTTCTCGTTTATCTGGTATACTTGGCTTGATAAACTGTTTATAAGGAGAACCAGTAAATGAAGATATTTGCTTCAATATAGTATTTACAGATTGAATCTGTAAAAATGGATCTGAAATGATTCCTTGATTATCGTATAGAATATGGCTTTGGGGTCCGGCAAAAGGTATGGTTTGTATTAATTTTGAAGAAATTGGCGATTGTATTGTTACAAAAAATATTCCCTTTGATGCTATTTCAGGATTAAATCCAGGATAAACCTCGATTGCTCTATCGCCTACAATTCCACCCTGAGATATGATATCGATATGTGTATATGTTGAACCTTTAAAAGTTTGTTGAACTGCAACTGTAAAAGCAGAATAAATCATTGTTTTTTCAGTATTCCAATATGATTTTTTTGCTATGACAGTTCCTTCAACAATCACATC
Organism: Candidatus Kapaibacterium sp.; assembly: GCA_023259575.1. Lineage (GTDB taxonomy): Bacteria > Bacteroidota > Ignavibacteria > Kapaibacteriales > UBA961 > UBA961. The sequence continues at coordinate 16,678 of JALRHN010000005.1, forward strand.
AGCCATAGTGCATCGATCTTTAATACTTACTGGATATATCAAGCAAGAAGATGAATGGGCATATGTTTGACACAGTATAAAAAACAAACAAAAAACACTAAGTATGAATGTTTGAGATTTCAATATAGTACTGATAAATGTGATGAAAGCTAATATATATTAAATAGTTACATTGATTGAACTATTGTAAATTACTGTAAAATTTTAATAATCACAATAGAAACTACAAGTTATCTTTGATTGATATTTACTATACATTGTCTATTGATTATGAAGCATTAATACATAAATTTTGCTTGATTTTTTTTCAAATATGCATATTTGCCTTAAGTATAATTTTTTAATTACAATTAATTGTAAAAAACCCAATGTTTTCTTGGTTATCACTTCCAGCAAATGTTTCGATGATTGATATTTTAGGTACTAGTATTCCTAATCTTATCTATTTATATGGATTCATAGTAAAAGATATTCTGTGGTTAAGGATTTTAATTATTGTTGGTATGTCAATAGAAACAGGGTATCATTTTCGCGATTTACATAGTCCGGAATGGGCAGAAATCGGTTGGTGTTCTTTTTATATTCTTGTAAATGGTTGGCAATTTACCATGCTATACAAAGAAAGAAGAAATCTAAAGTTTACAGATGAAGAACAAGCAATTCATAATAAAGTATTTAAGTCAATGCCTTCAACTGCTTTCAAAAAATTATTGTCAATTGCATCTTGGCAAGAATTACCTAAAGACTATATCATTATTCGGCAAAACACTCATGTAGAACAATTAGCACTAATTTCTGATGGATTATGCAAAGTTGTTATAGATGATAAAGAAGTTGGCTTTGTAAGGAATGGAAACTTTATCGGGGAAATGAGCTTTTTATCGGGGAATGAAACTACTGCTACTGTAACAACAATAGATGATACTCGTTGTTTAGTGTGGAATAAAGAGCAATTAAAGAAATTGATGAGTACAGATCATGAAGTAGAGATTTCTATGCAAAGTGTATTCAGTAGTGATTTGCTTTCTAAATTAATGGTACAACAAATACATTAATCAAAAATATAGCGAAATCCTTGTTGGGCTAATCCAGCAAAATCTTGTACGTTTTGTTGTTGCCAATTATCACCATAATGCATGAGTATCAATTTTTGTTTAATTTCTTGTGGTAAACTCATTAACTCATGTAATGATGCATGCACAGGATTAGGAAAAAATGATGTATCATGAAACATTATTTCTGATTTATCAGCATACATATCAAAAAGTTCATTGTCAAATTTTGTATCACCTGAAAAGAATACTTTATTATCTATATATAAACCATGGGTGATAAATGCACTTGATGCACTTGATGCTTGTTCGGGTACATGATTAGTACCGAATAATTCTATATGAATTCCCTGCCAATCTATTTCTAATCGTAAGCGAGGTTCTCTTTCTAAATATGTTGGACGGAATATAGTAAAATAATCTTCGAATGATAAAGCATTACCTTCGCTACTCATTTCATTTTGCTCCATGCCACCACGCAATGAATTATTCCAAAGAATGTGTTGATATTCTTCAGAAATTATCATTGATAGTTTTGGCTTCCCAAATTGTGGGCCTGATACATAACGATTCCACAATGCAAGTGATTCGATACCACCTATATGATCGCAATGACTATGTGTAGGTAATATTGCAGAAATATCGCTTAATGATAACCCTGTTGAAGCAGGTAATGCAAATGGACCTGTTGTACCAAAGTCTACTAATACATGAGCATCACCTTTAATGATGATAAAATTCGTATTAAAAAGTGTCTGAGAAAATGCTCCGCCTACACCTAGAAATACTATTTCCAAGGCGCCATCATTTGTTAACTTTAATGGTTTTACAACAGGTAATATTTTCAAGGTTAACTCCTTTACTTTCTTATTTCTACGAAATTCAGCAAATTATTTGTGAACTACACGGAATTATTTACTAAACATCAATAAATCTTCATATTTTCTTCATTTTTCGTGCCGTTTTTATTGTATTTATAACAAAATCAATATCATTTGCTGCTGGATTGTTTAATCTGAATGCTTCTATATTCAATCTTCGTATTTTTGCACTTCTCTATTCATCATTTAGTATCTTTTCATGCAAACAATTATCATTCTAGATTTTGGTTCTCAAGTAACGCAGCTAATAGCACGTCGAATTAGAGAATCAGGTGTTTATTGCGAAATCCATCCTTATACTATTCAGCAAGATACTCTGCATTCTTTACAGCCAAAAGGAATTATATTATCTGGTGGGCCATCCAGTGTATATGCTGATGATGCTCCAATTCCTCATTTCGACCTTTTTGCTTTTGCAGAACAGAATTCTATTCCTGTTTTAGGTATTTGCTATGGCTTACAATTAACTGCTTTTATGAATGGTGGAAGTGTAAATAGATCTGCAAAAAGAGAATTTGGTAGAGCTGAACTTCATATTAATACTATAGATCCATTATTCGAAGGAATTACAGATCATTCGATTGTATGGATGAGCCATGGCGATTCTTTAACTTCTTTACCCAGTGGTTTTGAAATTATTGCTCATACAGAGAATGCACCGATTTGTGCAATCAGAAATATTCACAGAAATATTCGTGGAGTTCAATTTCATCCAGAAGTTCATCATACAGATGATGGAAAAATCATGCTCAGTAATTTTGTCCATAAGATTTGTGGATGCGATGCAGAATGGAGCGCCGATAATGTTATCGAGTCTAAATTAAAGTCAATAAAAGAAAAAGTGGGTTCTGGTGGTGTTATTTGCGCACTATCTGGTGGCGTTGATTCTACTGTTGCAGCTGTTTTACTTCATAAAGCAATTGGCGATCAATTACATTGCATTCATGTTGATTCGGGCTTGATGAGGAAAAATGAAAGCAATACTTTAAAAGATTTATTTGCTAAACATTTTTCAATGAGCATTGATATTGTAGATGCTTCGGATTTGTTTTTAGGTAGACTAAAAGGCATAAGCGATCCAGAGCAAAAAAGAAAAATTATTGGTACTACTTTTATAGATGTTTTCGAGAAAGAAGCTAAAACGTTTGGGGATGCAAAGTTTTTAGCACAAGGAACCCTATATCCAGATGTTATAGAATCTGTTAGTGTTAAAGGACCATCTGTCACTATTAAGTCTCATCACAATGTTGGAGGCTTACCAGAACATATGAATCTTGAATTAATAGAGCCATTCCGCGAATTATTTAAAGATGAAGTTAGAGCTATTGGCAGAGCTTTAGGTGTCCCAGACTGGTTTGTTAATAGACATCCATTCCCTGGCCCTGGATTAGCAATTCGTGTTTTAGGAGAAATCACCAATCAATCTCTTGAAATCCTTAGAAAAGCTGATGAAATTTATCTTGAAGAGATTCGAAATGCTGGCCTTTATGATGAAATTTGGCAAGCTTTTGCTGTTCTATTACCGGTTCAAAGCGTTGGTGTTATGGGTGATGAAAGAACATATGAAAATACATGTGCTTTAAGGGCTGTTACAAGTGTAGATGGCATGACGGCTGATTGGTTCCCTATGCCTTATTCTACTTTAGCAATTATCAGTAATCGAATCATTAATGAAGTACGCGGTATCAATCGTGTTACATATGATATTTCTAGTAAACCTCCCGCAACAATTGAGTGGGAATAAATTGTAAGTCTCAGAAACAATGATATAGTTACATGTATACAACTGTTTTTATCTCTGTTTTTTCTTTCCTTTCTATGATAGTTATATCATGGGCTCAACAGAGTGAACAATTGATTACTAAAGGCAATTGGGGTTTCTTTGGAGACATTCATGTAAATCAACATATATCTAATTTTAGTGCTTTACCAAATATTCCAAATTGTTGCCCCACATTTTCATCAGGCATAAATGAACATTTTGCTGGAACATTTGGAGCTCATATTCCTATACATAAAGCTATCGTTTTAAGACCATCCTTTACCATGTGGGATGGAACTTTACGTTATTCAGAATTCACAAAAGGTGGAATCGGTGGCTCCATCGTTGATGTCGAAATTGGACATTCTATCCAAAGTACAATCCGATCTGTGGGTATTGAAGGCTTATATATTATTCCATTATTTAGTTCATTTCAAGCTAGCTTAGGGGCAAGAGCTGATTATATTTATAAGAGTTCATATTATCAACAAGAGGAATTATTACAACCTACTGCTATTGGTATGTGGAATAATGGATCTACTATTAGAAATGTATTTTCAGGTGATATTCCCAATGCTCAAACATTTGCTTTTGCTCCAAGTGTTGGATTTCATTATACTTTTGCAGCAAATTCATCTAAGACTATATTCCTATCACCAGAATTCTTAGCTTCTTATAATATCATTCCAAGTATTAAAAACTATCAGTGGAATATTCTTGCTTGGCGATTTGGATGCGCTATTACTTTTAATAATGAAAAAAAGATTGATTCACAATTACAATATGACATTAAAAAACAAATTCCTATCATATCTAAACCAATCATTCCGGCCTGCGATGCTTTTATAAAAGGAATTGATTCTACTGGTAAACAATTTGATATTAGTACAATCACAATTAAAGAAACAGAAATCAATAGACTTCAGCCATTGCTTCCATTTGTTTTTTTTGATGAAGATTCATTTACAATTCCTTCTAGATACAGATTATTACAAGAACATAAAGCGTCAACATTTGATATTAATGCCCTGACTTCTCAATCTAAATTAGAAGTATATTGGTCTTTATTAGACATAATAGGTTATCGACTACAAAAAAATCCAACAGCTACAATTACTCTTACTGGATGCAATTCACACATAAGAAATGAAAAAAATAATGTTGATTTATCCAGAAAAAGAGCGGAACAGATACGATTATATCTACATACAATATGGCATATTCCTCTTGAACGATGCTCAATTTCTGCAAGGAATTTGCCACAAAATGCTTCTGTTTCACATGCTGGGTATGAACAAGATATCATAGATGCTCAGCAAGAAAATAGACGAGTAGAAATTTCCTCAGATAATTTTTCGATATTAGAACCAGTGCATATTTCTGCAAAAATTGTGACTATCAATCCTGAGTCTATTCTTTATTCTTTTCCAGAACACAATGGAGATTCTATCATCAATAGAAATATAGAACTCAAAACAGAAAATGGACAATTAATACAGCAAACTATCTCTGGAAATATTGCAAACTTTAAAGCTCATTTGTCTGGAATAGCTACACAATTATCTAAGCAAAACGACGATAATTTGATAAGTACATTAACAATGTATGATGCACAGCAAATGAAGTGTAAAACTGGCTTAAGTATTCCAATTAAAAGGATTACCCACATAGAACATAAGCATAATGATACGATGTATAATGAATATAGTTTGGTATTATTTCCTTTTAATGCTTCTACGATAGAGCAGAACAATAAAAAAATAGTTTCTCTGATAAAGTCAGAATTGAATCCGGGTGCAAGTATATCAATTGCAGGTTTTACAGATAGAGTTGGAGTATATAATCATAATAAAACATTATCCTATAATCGTGCTTTAGCGGTATACAAAGCATTAGATATTACTTCAGATCTATATTCTATTAATCCATCAACAGACATAGTTGGATATGGAGAACAAGATGTCCATGAATTACCCGAAGGACGTCTTTATTGGCGGACAGTAAATATTTTTGTGAAAAATCCTCTATCAAAACCATGAAAAATCTGTTCATCTTAATGCTCTGTCTATTCTGTTTTTCTACAGAGTCTATTCTTTATGCTCAAAAAGATATTTTTTTAAATGAATTTACAGATTCTACAATGTTCAATTTTGTTGGAACTGCACAATTATTTAATAAAAGAATTAGACTTACAGAAGCTAAGAATTTTCAAGGTGGTGGTATTTGGTTAAAAGACAAAAAAAATGTTGCCAATGATTTTGCTATTGAAATTGGTTTCCAAATCACTAATTCGGATTTTTCTGGCGCAGATGGAATTGCATTTGTGATTCAGAATACAAGTGCATTTAGTATTGGACAATATGGTGGCGGTATTGGATATTCATCTATACCTAATTCCTTAGCTATTGAATTTGATACGTATTATAATCCAGAAAGAAATGACCCCAATGATAATCATATAAGTATTCAAAGTAATGGCAAAAACCCCATAAGCGAAAATCATATCTATACATTAGGTATGGCTTCTACAATACCAACAATGGAAGATGGAAAACCACATATCTTAAGAATAGAATATGTACAAAAAATCTTTAGTGTTTTTCTTGATGATATGTCTACCCCAAAAATTAAAGCATATGTGAATGTTGATTCTTTATTACAATTAGATCATGGAACTGCTTGGCTAGGTTTTACTTCATCAACAGGTGGTTCTTATGCTAATCATGATATTGTCTCTTTTGGCCATTCAAATGGCTTGATTGCAAATGCTGGACAAGACACCACTATCTGTTTTGGAAAAAAAGTGCAGATTGGTCAAAATGCTTTTGGTAGAGCTCCATTTTCATATAAATGGATTCCATCTACTGGCTTATCAAATGATACAATTGCGCAACCTTGGGCTTTCCCAAAAACTACAACTACCTATTATGTTGAAGTAAAAGATACTTTAGGAAATATAGATAATGATTCTGTTATGATAATTGTAGATACTTGCAATGCAATTATTCAATTTCCTGATAAAACTGCAAAATTATTAGACACCGTTTCCTTTCCTGCTTTTGTAATTCCAGCTGTAAATCTTACTACTTTTGACTCTTCACTGTATAGCTATACAGCTTATCTTCATTTTCCTTCTACTATTCTTTATCCTTTATCAGCTTCGAATGCTAGCATTTCACATAGTTTTGCTGATAATCAATTTTCTGTTATAGCTAAAGGTTTGTATAATCCTCAATGTATTGATACTCTTTTTACTTTATATACTCTTGCTGTATTAGGTAATGATACAAATACAGTTCTGATTATAGATTCAATTCATTGGGAAGATCGACAAGGTAATTTCCTGCCATTGGATATATCATATATTCCTGGATCTTGTACAATCACAGATATATGCAGAGAAGGTGGTCCCCGTTTACTATTTCAGAATAATAATAGTTTTACTATACAGCAATTACGTTCTGCAGATAGATTAATATTTGATATTAAAAGTGTAGATGATGGTCCGCATAGCTTTCAGTTATATTCTGTTCAAGGTGAATTAATTGAACAATATTCATGGAAACATGTTTCTTCTGCATCAGAATCTATAGTATTGCATAAGCTTTCATATCCAATAGGATATTATACAGCAATTATAAAAAGTCCTTTTTCGATCTATTCTTATCCCTTTGTAATAGATCATTATTAATGGATAATTGTCAATTTTTGTATATGATGTTGTTGATCTTTGGATACCATATCAATCATATATAATCCATTAGATAATCCTGAATAATCCCATTCTTGCTTTGATTGAGATTGTTGCACCACAGTTCCTGATAATGAATATACGGTAAATGACTGCACATGATCTGAAAATATCACTGTATTATTCATCTGAACCATCATAGTAGATTCACTATCATTCTGTATACTTGAAATTCCATCGATACTATTTCGTATAGCTTTTTTTAGTGTTATATAAGTTGGTACTGTAACTCTTCCTTCGCTCCAGACAGAAAACACACCAGTGAGATTTCTTTTCCAATCTATCCATGGTGCAAAACCAAATGCTCCAAGCGAACTAGATTCTAATACTTCATCTGTTGAATAATCAACTATTTCTCTCCAATGTCCTAAAGCATATCTAGCTTTTCCATCAAGATCCAAGCTTGGATTCAGAATTTTCCATAAAGCAAATGGAGAATACAATATAGGTGCACCAAATGTTTGATCTTTTTTCATTTCTGAAATAATTTCTTTACTAATTATCTGCTTATCTGCATGCTTTCCATTATTTAAAATCATTTGAAGATATACAGAATAGTCTTTGGCATTAGATGCAATACTTCCAGCTATTCCTGGATTTTTGCCGGGTAAATACTGTGTAAATTTTAACCCTAATGGTGTACTCACATATTTACTGAATAAGCTATTCCATGCCTGACCTGTTTCTAAAGGAATTCCTGATGCAATTTCTGCACATCTACCTGCAATATGCATTCCCCTTCCGCCATAAGCCATGCTTCCACCTGGTTTAGTTGCCAAAGGTAAAGCTAGTATTTGCTTTACCGCAGAATCTAAAGTAATATCATTATTTCTTAGAATACTATCTTCAACCCCATTCCCATCTTCTTTTATCCCACTTGTCATAGAAAATAATTGTCTGATTGTCATCCTTGCTTTATCACCATCAATATATGGCAAATATTTTCCTGCAGAATCTTCTAATGTCCATATACCATCTTGCAATAAACCCATCACTACACCACAGGCAAGCCACTTAGAAGATGATGCTATTGGAACAATTTTATTTACTGTATATGATTTTCCAGGTAAAGAAAATGATTTCGAATAGATTTCTTTGCCATCTTTCATTAGAACAAGAGCACAACCACCACCGATTCCGGCTATATTTTGCAATGAATCTTGAAGTATTTTATCTACCAAGGAAAAATCATAGGTTTGAGAATACATATGTGCGCTTAAGCACATATACAATACAGCATATAATACCTTCATAAACTATTCCTTAGTGCAAAATAATGCTTTAGATATCTTGAAGACAAAAATGTTTAATTACCGCCTGTCTCAACTGTTATTTCTACAGTTCTATTATAAAATCTGCCTTCTGGAACATCATTTGGATATTTTTTATATCCTGGAATTCCTTTAATTGATGTGGTTTTAAATCCAATAGTATTACCAACGGTATTAGCCCTTTCTTGAGCTAATTGTCTATTTCTGTCTTCATTACCAAATATATCTGTTGCACCAACAATTGATATTGTAGCATCTTCGGGTATTTCTTTCATGATATTAGAGAGTAGTTTTGCATTTCGTGGGTCTAAATATGCTTTATCAAAATCAAAAAGAATCAAAGAATATGTCTTTAATTGCTTTGTCCCTTTTTGCAGTGTATTTCTACTGATTCTTGCAGAAATATAGTCATAAGGTATATTCCAATATGCACTCATACTTCTACTTAAAGAATCAATAACATTAAATCTAAATATTAAAGAATCTTTTGTTCTTGGAAGCGTTGCATAGTCTGGTTTCCATTCTAATATTGATTCTAATTGAAAAATACCATTGCTATCAAATTGATTTTGGCCAGATTCTGTCAAAATACTCGTGCGCCATTGTCTGATGCTTGGTCCAGAAACTAGTTTGGGTTCGATTATAACTTTTGATGGAGTAATTGCTCTTATCGTATCATTTAAGACAATTGTTTCGAATAAAGATGGATCACTTAGGATTAGTTCTACTCTTCTATTTTCGGCTTGGCCTTCTGGATATGTATTATTAGATGGATTATCTGGAATTTCTCTGGTACTTATGCGTATTCTATGTGAGGGAATATTCCATATATTTTTAAGATAAGAAGCAATTGTTTCACTTCTTTGTCTACCTATTTCTTTATTATTTTTTTCATTTCCACTACCTGATGCACATCCTCGCAGTTCAATTGATAATTCAGGATTATCTTTTAACTTTTTACCAGCTAGATTAATCGTATGATAATACCTTTCAATCGTTTGTAATGGAACGAGTTCTTGTTCTGAAAAAGCTTGTGCTTGATATGTATTAAGCTGTTTATATCGTGATGGAAGAGATGATTGCATTTCATCAAAGAAAATATATGGAAGTAGAGGCTGTGTTTCATAATGAACAATTTCTTCTACTTTTAAGGCAGATAAGGGTTGTAATTGATTATTTATATAACCAGAAACCTTAAGTGATACTGTTAATGGTGGAATTGGTTTAGGAGTTATTTTTATTGGTGGTGGTGGCGGAGGTGGCAGTGGCGGAGGCAATTGTATGGTTATATCATTCCATAAAATAGATATTCCGCCTCTTAACTGTATAGTATTCCATCCTAAAGTACCAGAAAAAGAGCCAAAAGTTTGTAATACTGTTAATTCTGGACTTAAGAATAAAGTACCTTGATTATTTAATGGTAAAGAATAATGAATACCTGCTTGTATTCCATGTATTACACTTGGTACTTCTGGAATTGACCCACTAATTTCATTTCTAATCCTAGAACCATTTATAAATGTTCCAGGAAATACTGTCTCTTTTTGATAAAAAGTTGCTGAAATTGGTATACCAAACCAATAACCTGCATCGATAGATATATCCTTAACATTCACACCATATGATAATAAACCTGAAACTAATGCAAGACTAGTTTCCAAAGTATGTGTCAGTGTAGCATTGATTATATTACCATTATTATTGACATATTGCATTTGTTCTGCGGTAAAATCTGCCCCCATTCCATTAAAACCAGTTCTAACACTTAGATATGAACCTGTATTCAATCTCTTTTTGAAAAGAAGTCCTATACTACTTCCTAAAGCTGATGTTGCATCATATATTGGACAACAGCTTGGTATTCCCTGAAACTTGCTAAAACCACCTGAATGAAATCCTGGTCCTATCCCAGAATATACTCCATAAGAGATATCGCTAGGTATTCGAATAGTATCTTGATTTTGTGCTTGTATATAGTGATTTTGAATAAAAGCACTGTATAATATCACATGAATCAAGAAAATATAGAATGGTTTTTTTAACATGCTGTTGATAGCAGGAACCGGAGAGATAATCAAGTAAAAGTCTAACTATTTCTAAAAAGCGATAACAATTTACATTTTTTTTTCATGCAATATTATCTATACTTAATAGTACATTTTGCACTTCCTGCTTTGTCTGTAGTTCCTGATTGTGTTAAAATTATATATACTCCTTGAGGCACTATATTTCCAGAATCATCTTTACCATCCCAATTAATTAATCCACTTTTAGTATACAATGATGTAATTGGCATTCCAGATGGAGTTACTATATGTACTGAGCTTTCGGGTGCTAAGCCTTTAATGATTAATGTATTGCCTGTATTTGGGTCAAAAGGCTGAGGATAGCATGTCAATGTTGAATAATCAGTTTCTGGATTGATAATGGTTGTTTGTCCAATTAATAATCCTAATTCTGTTCCTATATATACTTTTCCTGATGCATTATCTAATGTAAGTGCTTTGATATCATTTGTTTCTAAGGGTGCATTTGTCATATCTATTGTTTTTAGGATTTCTGTGCCATCTTCATTCAGCACATAAACTCCATTTGTAGTTGCTATCCATTTATTATTAACAGCATCTATTGCTATATCATTTACATTTAAGCTTGAAATAACAGATACTTTAACAATTGAAGGATTTTTTCCTTGTAGGATAATTGATGGATTATAGATTGCATTTAAGCCATTAGAGGACCCAATCCACAAGACGCCATTATTATCTTTTACTATTACTTTTATAGTATTATCTAAAATATTGGAATTGCTTGTATTTAGTTTATTCCAAATATCATCATTTATATCTGCTGTATTTTTATCATTAAAATATAAAAGTCCTAAACCATTTCTACTGCCTAACCATTTTGTAGAATTATTATCTATTGCACAAATTGAATATTTCCTTTCTGCAGGATTATATCCATTTTGATAAGAGCTAAATGTTCCGTCTTTCTTTTTACATATTAAGACAGGACCAATTTCTCCTGCATCATCATAATTTGGAAACCATACTGTTCCATTTCTATCTTCAGCTGCCTTACCTGTTACTACATATCCACCTCCACCAATCCCTAATAATGGAGAATTTGTTGTATTATACACAGTATAAGTAAAACTTGTATCTGAATTAGGTTTAGCTTGTACAATACCACCTCCCCAATTGCTTAACCATATACTTCCATCACTCATTGCACTAGCTTTGTGAAATCCATTAAATGCAAATTCAGGATTGGTTGAATTAGAATAGTTTTTCCACATATTATCCCCAAATGTGTAAAACCCTTGAGGTCTGTCATCTTGGGCTCCCGACCACAGATAACCATTAGAACTAATAGCCAAGAATAAGAAAAGATTAGACTTTGGCGAATTGGGTATATATTTTTTTGATATACCGTTTTTTAAGATAATAATGCCACCTGATTTAAGCGACAAAATTGAAGTATTGTCTGAACTTGAGCTATGTCCAGTTAGTATACCATGATTATTTGATCCTGGAATTACTTGATTATCATCAAGAGCATATAATTGAATATCATCTCCATAGACTACACGATTCCCCTGCATGCTTATGCTATTAATGTTTTGATTGCCTTTGGTATCAATTAATGTACATATTCCATTTTGATAAGTACTGATACCTTTTATTGTTGCTAAATACAGTATATCATCTTTTACTATCGAGCCAATTAATGAAGAGTCCGCCAAGCCATTTTTGGTATATACTGTCCATTTTTCAGATTCTCTCATAGAAGCAACGCCCATCCAAATTTTACCAGCCCCCTTTTCTGTTGTAACCCATAATGTATCTTTCATCGATTGTAATGATGTAATTGGGGTTCCTTGCGTAATAGATCCTATTTTTTCTACATAGTCTCCAGGTGCATAATTTTGGTCATAAGATATAAGGCCAAAATCACCGCCTATAAAAATTGCTTTAGATGTATATAGAAAGCATCTAATTCTCTTTTTGGGAAGAGAATTAGTACTTTTAATATCTGTAATATGTTTCCAGGATTGATTAGAAAAATCAAAAATATCTATACTTCCATCAGAAGCTCCTACCCATAATTGCTTTTTTACTGAATCAAATCCTAATGCTGATATATCAGAGCTAAGTAATCCATTATTTGTTCTGTATATAGAAACTGAATCATTATCATCTTTTATAATTAAACCACCACTTGTTCCTATGCATATAGATTTAATGGTTGGTACATACAAAGTTACATTTGTTGCATAGAGTGATGTTTCTATATTCCATTGTGATACATCAATTTTTTGAGATTGAAGTATAGATAATTGCAATACAATTAGACATACTATCATA
>JALRHN010000060.1 GCA_023259575.1 Candidatus Kapaibacterium sp.
AACCAGGGTTTCAGATGAAGTAGCGGGAATAGAAGCTGTCCATAAAGTATCATTGACTTTTGTTGCCATAGCATTTTGAGTTGTGCCTCCATTAAATGTATATACTACATTTACAGCACTCATTGGTTTTGCTCCTTGGCGTAATCCAATAGCAATAGGAACAGTTTCTGATGAAGCAGGGAATGCTTTTACTCTGGTAGATCTGCAACTAGTTAAAACAGGTGGTGCAGCACTCATATCTAATGTGAGATCCTCTGGAATACCGGGAGAAATCATAAATGGTATTGGTTGTCCACCAGCAGAATTTGTAGAGATATAACCTTTTAATGATAATATCTTAGCACCATCTGTAGGTGCTACAAATGAAGCTAATTGCACAGCATCTGTTCTAAAATAATTAGACTGGTCTCTGAGATACATTTCATTACCTTGATCATCAGATACAATAATAGTAGTTCTTTGATTAGTACCTTTTACTGCACTAACAACAGTAAGATTAGTAAACTCTACTTTCATTCCAATATATTTTGAACCAGTTGCTAAATTATAGCTAGGGCCAGTTACTTTACCAGTTTGAAAATCTGAAATATTCACCTTTGGTATAGTTGGAAGAGCAATACCATCATCAATAAAATCTACAATGCCCTTAGAAATAACTTCACCTTGTGAAGTACCTAATTTATTATTAGAAGGGAAAGCTGTAATGCGAACAGGAACTTCGATGAGTTGTCCAACTTTTAAACGGATAAAATTTGAAGCTGCATTGCTGGTATCGCAAATGATAGGCATACCTGCATATTCAGTTGCTTTTTCATCAGCTAAATAGATGGCATAATTTTTATTTCCAGCTATCATAATTTTGCGATTATCATCTGGAAATTTAACTACAGGAGGAATTGTAACTATACCTCTTACGATTACTGTATCGCCAAGCAATGGAGAATTTATAGTGCCTGCTGTTAAAGAATCTGACGTGATTTTCATGATTTCACTAACAGACTTTTTTGCATACGATTGAGCATTAACGCTAGCAGTTAATGTACATATGCTAAGAATAATTGTAAAAATAAGTTTCATCAATACTCCAAAAAATGAGAATAATATATTTATTTAATTATCATGAATTTACCAGTTTTAACTCTTCCAGATTCTTTGTTTTCAACTTTTACAATATACATTCCAGAAGCTAAAGCTTGATCATTATCTGTTATAATATCCCAAGCATGAATACCACCACTAAATATAGGGGCAGTAGTTTGAGTAGTACCAGTTTGAGAAAACCATTGAATATCTTGTCCTTCATTATTTCCAGCATCATGAGGCATCGATGCAATCTTATCGCCATTTAATGTATAAATAGATATTTCAGCATGTTCTGGTATATTATAAAAATAGATTTTTCTTCCTCTTTCAATATTGGATTTTGCATCCCAAGCAGCTGAAACATAATATGGATTAGGAAATATGCCTATCTGTTGTGCTGTATCAAAAGCACTGATTTGAGTACCAGGAATAATTCTAAGTTCATTTTGTAATAAGCTAGATTCTAAAGAAGGCAAACCTGATTGAATATCTCCATCGCTAAAAGCTGTAAGTGAAATTGAATATTGCCAACCATTCAACAAGGAAGTAAAATCATATCTATACGTATAAGTTGTTGTATCATCAGAAAACAGAGTATCTGAAGGATTACCTGAAGCATCTTTGATTCTAATGTCATCAAATCCATTGTCATAAAAAACACCATTACTTGGTTTGTCATAACTATTTCTTAATGTTAAATCAGTTGCATTAGAGTTAAACTCAGATGGATTTGAGCAGTAAATTCTATATCCTTCAAAATTCTTTCTGTTTGTTAATATGTCTTTTGCATTTTCTGCATTATTAGCCCAATACAAAGATGCTTTTTTATCTTTAACAATAATCCTTTGTTTAGGAGCAGGAGGTGGAGAAGGTAAAATATATCTTACAATTTTTCCATTTCCTTTTAAATCAATTTCATTTGTATCAAGTATATTATTACCATTAATATCCGTTCCATTATATGCTCTTTGCGCCCAATCAGCATTGTTTATAAGAATTTTTCTTGTGTCTTCATCATCTCTTTCTGGTGCACCTTTTTTCTTTGCACAAATAATAGCAAAAGCAATATTGACGGAATCACCAGGCATAATTTTGGAGAAAGGACCTGTTGAGAGTAATTGAGATCTATTACCAGCTTTATTGATTACTTTAAAAGCTTCTGGAATACTTACTTGATTCAAAAATGTAGAAGAAAGTCTTCGATATTTTTCATCATCATTCTGTGGAGATTGTAACCATTCATCTCCTTTTGAATCTTGAAATGCCCAGGTATTATAAAATGTATTAGACTGAACAGGATCTGTGCCAAGTACTTTAACAGCTGCATAGTTATCAGCAAAACCATTATCTCCTGCAATATCCCATTCATACATCAATCGTAAAGAGTCAATTAATGAATTACCACCAGCTTTATAAAAGTCAGCACCTCTAGGAGCTCTTAAATTTGTATTTCTTACTACAAGGTCTGTCCAAAAACCTATAAACATACTATCGATTGGAGAATTTGTAATATTCTTTATCGAATATGTAAGTAAGACAAAATAGTCTGCAAATGGATAATTCCACGTATACGAAGAAAATGATACTTTAACTCCCAAAGGATACAAATGATCTGGTATTTTTTGATTTAATTCAGGAACAATAAGATTTGTATCTGTGAATGTACATGTATAATCTCTGTGACTTATTGCTGAAGGAGTATAATATAAATCATTTGGTAGGGAAGACATCTGCAATAAATAAGAACTATCTGTATTAGTAAACTCAAAACCTTGTGATAAGTTAATAACAGAACTAACATCTACGGCAGCTGTAGTAACTGCCTTAACTCTATTACCTGAAAAGTCTTTTATACCGCCAATCCATAATCCACCTACAAATAAGTTTTCAATTCCACTGCCTCTGGGATATTCACAAGAATTGATCTTAGGCCAACCTGCAAATCCAGTACCGATAGTACCAAAGCTACTAATAGACAACCGTATATTGCCGATATCAGTTGTTCTTCTTTGTTCACCCTTATTCTGTGAAAAAAGAACAGGTGACATACATATCAAAGTAAGTAAAGAAATTAAAGCGTGGGACATCATATTTGGATGTTGATAATACAATGAAATTCATGCAAAAGTAAGGAATACAATTGTTGTAATTCCTATTAATAATAATTGCTAAACAGAATCATTCATAATTAAAGAACTATCACAAACTAGTTTTTGGTGAAACAGCCGAAGTTCCTTAATTTTACAAACATAATTTACTACATCTCCTTATCTATTTTACATATGATACCAATAACTCCTACAGCTGCTTTAGAACGTGTTCACACGGTTCGCCAGAATAAAATAATGAAACAGTTACTGGATAAAGATACTACAGTAGTGTTTGAGGATCCATTAGAAAATGAAATGATACTCAATATGGGGCCACAGCATCCTGCTACTCATGGAGTATTAAGAGTTTTATTACGTTTGGATGGTGAAACAATAGTTAAGTGTGTTCCAGAGCTTGGATATTTGCATAGAGGTTATGAGAAACTTGCTGAAGCAATGACATATCATGAATTTATCCCTCATACAGATCGATTAGATTATATGTCTCCAATGTCTAATAATATGGCAATTGCACATGCCATAGAAACAGCAATTGGCTTAGAAATACCTGATAGAGCAAAATGGATTAGAGTCTTGATGTCTGAATTAGCTAGAATAAGTTCACATCTTATGGCAATGGGCGCAACATGTATGGATGTTGGTGCATTAACATTGTTTTTATGGACATTTACCGAAAGAGAAAAACTCTATGATATTTTTGAAGTAATAAGTGGAGCCCGTTTCACAACAAGTTTTTCTAGAATCGGTGGTATTGCTAATGATATAAGTCCTGATGCATTAAAAATGATTCGCGAATGGACAAATGCCTTTCCTGATTTATTAAAGAAATTCGAATCATTAGTAAATAGAAATAGAATTTTTATTGAACGCTTAGCTGGTGTTGGTTATATGCCAGCAGATAAAGCAATTCAATTGGGTTTAACAGGACCTTGCTTACGAGGTTCTGGAATTAGTAGTGATTTAAGAAGAGATGAACCTTATTTTGTTTATGATCAATTAGATTTTGATGTAATTACTCATGCTGATTGTGATACATGGGCACGATATATAGTTCGTGTAAATGAAATGAGAGAATCAATCAAGATTATACATCAAGTTTTAGATAATATGCCTAAAGGGCCAATTCAGGCTGATGATCCTAAACATGTATTACCTAATAAAGCAAGAATCTACACTAAAATGGAAGAGTTAATCAATGATTTTATGTTGATTAATTTTGGTGCTATGCCACCTAAGGGTGAAACATATACTGCTATAGAAAGTCCAAAAGGTGAATTAGGATTCTTTATTGTTTCTGATGGTACAGGTCATCCTTGGAAATTAAAAATTCGTTCACCGTCATCATCTAATCTTCAAGGACTCAAATTCATGTCTGAAGGTTCTATGGTTTCAGATATTGTTGCAATTATTGGATCTGTCGATCCTGTTATGGGTGAAGCAGATAAATAATCTTGTATGCTTTTTTTAAAAGGCAGACAGTGATGTCTGCCTTTTTTGTATATATATTCTACTATGAAAATCACGTGCATTATTCCAGCAGCAGGTAAAGGATTACGTTTAGGAGGAACTATTCCTAAACAATATCTTAGAATAGATAAAATAATGATCCTTGAACATGCAGTTCATTCTCTTTTCAAAGGGATTTCTGCATATCCAATTGATGATTATGCTTGTATAGTTGCTTGCGATATTGATTGGTTTGAAACTGTTCAAGATATCTTAGATAGATCTGGATTTGAGCATATGAATGCTCTCGTTCAAGGTGGTGAAGAAAGAAAAGATTCTATCAATGCTGCTTTTCATCATCCTTTGGTACAAGGTTCTGATATAATATTGATTCATGATGCAGCAAGACCATTTGTACCAAAAGATATAATCAAAAATCTCATTGATCAAACTCTAATCCATGGCGCTTGTATTCCTGTATTAGCGTCTAAAGACACAATGAAAATAGTTCAAGAAAATATAGTTGTTGAAACGATACCAAGAGATTTACTTTTTTCTGCGCAAACTCCGCAAGTTTTTTCATATAATCTATATAAACATGCTTTAGATTTACATCATAATACATCTGTTTATACCGATGATGCAAGCCTATTCGAGCTATGTAAACTTCCAATTTGTACAGTAGATGGCAATGAAATAATGATGAAGATAACCACAAAACAAGATTTAAAAATAGCAGAATATCTCTATAGTTCTATGGACATATACAATGGAGATTAAGCACAAAGTTGCAATCATAGGTGCTACCAGTAAAACAGCAGAAGCGATGATCAGACTCTTCACTGCAGAAACCGATTGGGATATTCTTTTATGTACAGCTTCAACTGAATATAATTTCCCAAAAGAAGTTACTGTACTTCCTATTGATTATGAGCATCCTAAACAAATAAGAGAATTATTTTTAGAGCATATGCCAACTGTGATTATTAACACAGCAGCAATGACAAATGTAGATGCTTGTGAAATTGATAAACAAAAGTCATGGAATATCAATGTAACATGGGTAGAACAATTAAGTAGAACAGCTGCAATTGTAGATGCCCATTTAATTCATTTTTCTTCAGACTATGTATTTGATGGGAAATCAGGTCCTTATACTGAATCCGATGTGCCTAATCCAATATCGTATTATGGAAAATCTAAATTAGCAAGTGAAAATGCATGCAAAATATCCTATGCTAAAACAACTATCATAAGAACAAATGTAGTTTATGGATATTCATCAAACAATAAGACAGATTTTGTTCAATGGATTATCAATAAGTGTGAATTGAAAATTCCATTTGGTGTTGTAAATGATCAACTGTCAAATCCAACATTAACAGATGATATAGCTTTAGGAATAAAAAAGATAATCGAAAAGAAAAGAACTGGCTTATATCATTTTGGAGGATTAGACTTTATCAATCGAATAGATTTTGCTAAAAAGATTGCTGAAATATATCATTTAGACGATAGTTTAATTCAACCCATTACAACTGAATCTCTTAATCAAAAAGCTAAAAGACCATTACAAAGTGGATTAATATCCCTAAAAGCAAGTACAGATTTAGGAGTAAAGTTTTGTGGTATAGAAAGTGGTCTTATTACTCTTAGACATCAAATGCATGTTTTTTCTCAATATTCAAGATAAAGATATGATTATATCTGTGTGTGGCGCCGGAACAATGGGCAGAGGAATAGCATTATTAGGTTTACTTTCAGGAAATAATGCAAGGATATATGATGTTTCAGAAACAGCATTACAGAATGCTGAAACATATATCCTAAATCAAATTCAAAAATTATGTTTGAAAGGAAAGATAAATCAGGAAGAAGCAGATAGATGTGCAAAGAATGTATTGTACACCAATGATATTTCAATGTTAGTGAGAGACGCAGATTTTATAATTGAAGCTATCATTGAATATCCAGAACCAAAACATGAGTTATTTGTTTCCATAGAAAATGCTGGACTATCAGAGACAACTATATTAGCTACAAATACTAGTTCGCTATCAGTGAATGTATTAAGTAAAAATAGAAAATATCCACATAGATTTGTTGGGCTTCATTTCTTTAATCCAGCTCAAATAATGAAACTTGTAGAAATAGTTCAAGCTAGTTCTACATCTGAAAAAACAGTAGAAGAATGTGTTGCTCTTTGTACACTTTTAGGGAAATCACCTGTAATTGCCAAGGATGTTCCAGGATTTATTGTCAACAGAGTTGCTAGAAATTATTACAATGAATCAATGCGTATTGCAACTGAACAAATGGCAACACCTAAACAAATAGATTCTATCATGAAATCTGCTGGATTTAGGATGGGGCCATTCGAATTAATGGACTTGATTGGTAATGATATCAATTTGGATGTTACAAAATCAGTAGCATCACAGTATTTTTATGAACCGCGCTTTACCCCTTCTTTAATGCAGCAAACTGTTGTAAATGCAGGTAATTACGGTAGAAAAACTGGTAGCGGTTTTTATGATTATAATGATACTTTGTAAAATTTATACATATTAAGGAAAAACTAATGAATGTAGTAGTTATTGGTGCGGGAACCATGGGTAATGGTATCGTACATATTTTTGCTCAATCTGGACATACTGTGAAAATGGTTGATATAAGCGAAAATGCTTTGCAAAAAGGTTTATCAACTATAGATGGTAATTTATCAAGACAAGTTAAAAAAGAGCTTATTTCTGAAGAATCAAAAAGTCAGACATTATCTCATATTTCAGTAAGTACCGATTTAATCTCTGCAGTTAAAAATGCAGATTTACTTGTTGAAGCTGCTTCTGAAAATAAATCTATAAAAATTCAATTATTCCAAGAAGCCCAAAAGTCTGCACCAGAATCTTGCATTTTTGCAAGTAATACATCTTCTATTTCGATAACTGAATTAGCAGCAGCTACAAATAGACCAGATAAATTCATTGGAATGCACTTCTTTAATCCAGTTCCAATCATGAAATTATGTGAAATTGTAAGAGGTTATGCTACTTCCGATGATACATACTCTACAATCTACAACCTTTCTAAAGAATTAGGAAAAGTTCCAGCTACAGTTCAAGATTATCCTGGATTTATCTCTAATCGTATCCTTATGCCTATGATCAATGAAGCAATTTATTGTTTAATGGAAGGCGTAGCGTCTGCTGAGGATATTGATACAGTTATGAAATTGGGTATGGCTCATCCAATGGGACCATTAACCTTAGCAGATTTTATTGGTTTAGATATTTGCTTATCAATCATGGAAGTATTATTCAATGGATATGCTGATAGCAAATATAGGCCTTGTCCATTATTGAAGAAAATGGTAGCTGCTGGACATTTAGGACGTAAATCAGGCAAAGGATTTTTCACTTATTCTGCATAACTATTGATTTTTATGAAGTGTATTATACAAAGAGTACAATATGCCTCTGTTGTTGTAGATGAAGTAGAAATAGCTTCAATTAAACATGGAATTTTAGCTTTTGTAGGTTATTCTGTGAAAGATACTTCGACAGTTAATTCATGGTTAGCTGAAAAGTTAATTGGATTTAGGATATTTTCTGATTCATCAGGAAAGATGAATCTATCTGTTAAAGATATCAAAGGTGAGATTCTAATTGTATCGAATTTTACTCTTTGCGCACAGACATCCAAAGGTTTAAG
The DNA here is from genome assembly GCA_023259575.1 of Candidatus Kapaibacterium sp. GTDB lineage: Bacteria > Bacteroidota > Ignavibacteria > Kapaibacteriales > UBA961 > UBA961. The sequence continues at coordinate 8,352 of JALRHN010000060.1, forward strand.
GCCAGGATTTACAGATGCTAAATTACCTGAACAAGCATCTCAATTGTTTACAGAATTATATCATTTACTAAAACAATATGATATTCCTGTACGTACTGGACAATTTGGAGCAGATATGAAAATCTCATTAATGAATGATGGTCCTGTCACTTTTATATTAGAACAATAACCCATTAATATATGTATTCACATTTTCATCATGATATTACATTAAGCACTACTTTTAAAACCAAAGTAATTGCTAAACAGCATATCTATATTGAAGATGTACAAGATTCATCTTTACTGATTGAAGAATTAAAGGGAAGAATACCGTTAATTCTTGGTGGCGGAAGTAATTATCTATTTGTTAATGAAAATCCAGATCTACTTGTATCTATTACTAATGCTTCATTATCAATTGTAGATGAGAACAAAGACTCTATTACAATTGAAGTGGGTGCATCTTATAATTGGCATGAATTAGTTTTGTTTTGTCTTGAACAAGGCTGGTATGGTTTAGAGAATTTATCATTAATTCCAGGCACAATAGGGGCAGCTCCGGTTCAAAATATAGGAGCATATGGAAGAGAGCTTTCTGAATTTGTGATATCAGTTTCTGGTTTTGATATGAATACAGGAAAATATCATGTTTTTACTCATTCAGAATGTCAATTTTCATATAGATCAAGCTATTTTAAAACACATCTAAAATCATCTTTTTTAATTACTTCTGTACGATTACAATTATATAAAAATCCTTTAATTAAAGCAGATTATCCTGATGTTCAAAAAGCTTTACTTGATGCTCATATAAAGAATCCAACTCCTAAAGAAATATCAGAAATTATCATACATATCAGACAATCCAAATTACCAGATCCCCTTCAGATTGGGAATGCTGGGTCATTTTTTAAGAATCCTTCTATAACTGAAGAATTTTATCATTCTTTAATAAAACGCTATCCAGGAATACCTTCGTATCCTCAAACTGATGGCACTGTAAAAATTTCTGCAGCTTGGCTAATTGATAGTTGTGGGTGGAAAGGATTTAGAGAACATGATATCGGCGTTCATAATAAACAAGCTTTGGTTTTAGTAAATTATGGCAATGGAAAGGCAAGAGATATTTATCATCTTTCTATGAAGATTCAAGAATCTATCAAAAATATGTATGGTATTTTTCTTGAGCCTGAAGTTAATATCATTTTATGAGATAGAACAATGTTAATTATGAAATTTGGTGGTTCTGTATTAAAAGATATTGCTGGCTTTCAGTCTATGCTTTCAATTGTACAAGCATATAAGAATGAAAAACTATTGATAGTTATTTCTGCTTTAGATATTTCAACTCGAATATTATCCAAAGCCTTATTGATTGCTTCACAAGGATTATTAGATCAAGCTCAAGAACTTATTCTTCAGCTTATTGAAAAACATAGAGTATTAGCAGAAACTCTTTTCGGTGATTCTAAAGGATATGATACATATAGAGAATTATTAGATAGCCATAAGAAAAGATTATATAAGATTCTTCATGGGGTATCCATTACAAAAGAAATATCTGGCAGAGTACAAGATCTCTTTATAAGTCATGGAGAACTCTTGGCATTAGAATGTGTTCATCATTTTATAGAATCCCATAATATTCAACATTCTGTTATCGATGCAAGAGAAATAATCATTACAGATAATAGATTTGGTTCTGCAAGGCCTTATCGTGAGTTTACTAAACAACATGTTCAGGATACATTATTACCATTATTTAATCATAATAATATCTTAATAACTCATGGATTTATAGCATCTGATGAGCAGGGAAATACAACAACCATGGGCACAGAAAGCTCTAATTTAACTGCTTCATTATTAGGATCTTTATTACCTGCTTCAGAAATTATTATATGGACAGATATAGAGGGTATACGAAATTCAGACCCCAAATATATTGAGAATACACAATGTATAAGAAATATGTCGTATCAACAAGCAGAGAGACTTGCTAATCAAGGCCTAAAAGTTATACATGTGTCTATGCTTGAAGATCCATCTAAATCAGGAATTCCAGTTACGATTAAATCTGCCTTTAATCCTCATGGTGAATCTACTACAATCACTCATCAAGAAAACACTAGCTTACAGATTATGATTAATATTGCTCATAATGAACAGAAATATTTTGTTTTGCCTGATGATGTACTAAAGAAAAACAATACCCAATTACTAATTATACAATCGTCACATCCATCTATCAAAGAGGAATTAATTCATAGAATGTCTTATGATTATTCACCAGACATATCATGTGCAATTTCATATTATGCTGATGTACATCTTGTATGGGGTAATAAAAGCTATATAGATACACTGCAAATGTCTCTCTTTAATAATTTTTTACTTGAGGAATCTATACTATGAAAACAATTCATGAATTTGTAGACAAATCTAAAGCACCAATTCAAGGGAATACATATAAGGTATCATTACATGGACAACATGTATATTCCGCAGAGATAACTCATTATAAAAAAGGAGCTTGTTGGGCAACACTTACTGTCTTACAACCAGCTAATCAAGAGATGTCTTCCATTTATAAAAAAGGGGATAGTTTTGAAGTTAAAGTAGCACAATATGAATTCACTTTAATAGAAAGCTAATGTGGGATCATTTGCACAACATGCCTCTATTGGTATACTAAGTGGCCTTACTATTTCCGCTATTTCATTCCAATGTTCACAATTACATATCATTGATTCAATAGCTTGTGGGGCTTTATGCACTCTGAGTAATTTTGTACCAGATATAGATAGCCAACATTCTAAACCTGCAAGAACAATTAAAGATATTATTACTACTTGCATCACTTCTTATATTATCTATATCCTTCCACATATAGATTTTTCCGTCTATATAGTTATTGCTTTAAGCACATTTTTCTTACTTCAATATATATTTTCATTTATTCTATCAAGAATTACAGTTCATAGAGGAATGTTTCATAGCATACCTGCTATCTTAATATGGAGTTGTATTGTATATAATGCTTGTTATTCATCTACTGAATTAAGCAAAATATATCTTACGTGTAGCGCAGCAATTGGATATCTATTACATTTAATAATAGATGAACTATATGGATTGATTGATATCAGTGGAGGTACATTTTATCCGAAAAAGTCTTCGGGGACAGCGTTAAAATTTATAAGCACATCATTGTGGGGAACAATATTGTGCTATTCAATTTTACTGTGTTTACTGTGGTTTTCTTATCAATAGATTAGAAATTACATTCCAAATTGATTCTTGCAAT
>JALRHN010000061.1 GCA_023259575.1 Candidatus Kapaibacterium sp.
TCCTATCGAGAATGTTCCTGGGTATACTTCCCTGGTACCATTTGCACCATTAACAATTACGGGTTGGGAATAATAAAAAGCTGGATGAAATGGAGTATGCCAATACCAAGGAATCATACCCATCATATATCCTGCCATAAATCCATCACCCCTTCCTCCATAAGAATGGACAACATAATTGGTATTTCCACCACGACCATTATTCATAGACATTGTTTGTGATTTTCTGGGAACACCATAACGTTGTTGATAATCTTTTCCCGACATAAAACTTCTTGATCTACTGCCACCAAAAGAATTGTTCCTGGTTGCTGAAGAACTATTTCTACTAGAAAAACTATTACTATTACGGCTTCCACCAAAGGATCTTGAAGATCCAAACGATCTGCCGCCAAATGATCTTCCGCCTCCACGGAAACCTCCAAAACCACCGCGGGCTTCAGTTATGGTTGGTTCTATAATTAATGTTACAATACTAAGTATAAACAAAACAAGATATTTACTTACAGAGACATGCATATGATGAGTTTTCATTAAAATATTCCTTCAATGGAGGTTGATCCATCTTGATTTCTAAATTCTATTTCTGCTTTAAATGAAGTAGTACCAAGTGTTTCACTTTTTTTAAAAAAGCCCAAAACACCATTACTTTTAATTTTATCAATTTTTAAATGAATCATGAGAGACATTATTCCATCTAGTTCTTCATTATTCATTAAAACATGAGTTTCTTCTATATCACCAGAACTTTCTATTGTAAGTAATTGCATATCCATAGCTTCTTCTTCAGAAAACATAGGTTCTACTATTATAAGATCATCTAAATAATCAGTAAATAATTGCTTGGTAGAAATGGATCCTTGTTTGTTTTCATATGTAATAATAGCATCAAAAGTTCCATTCTCATCTAGGTTTATAAATAATTCCTTGATTTTTCCAACTTGCTCTGCATTGATATACACAGCTGTTTTTTCTAATCTACCATTACTTTCAATTGATATTGTTCTCATGAATTAGTCTTTTTATATTGGCAAACATGCGTAGATACGATATGTACAGTAAATTATTGATATTAAGCAAAAAATATACATTCTTCTATTAAAGCTTTGCTTAATAAAGACAAGTATTCAGACCTTTTTATTTCTATTGCTCCTAATTGCTCTGTAAAATCATTCAGATATTGAGAGTCTAATAAAGTGTATTTTTTTAAACGTAATTGCTGAACTAAAGCATAAAAAGCCACTTTTGAAGCATCATTTACCGTAGAAAACATCGATTCTCCAAAAAATGCACTGCCTATTGATACACCATATAATCCCCCAACTAATGTATCATCTATATACGTTTCTACAGAATGAGCATAACCTTGAATATGTAGCTGAATATAAGAATCTATAATTGGTTCTGTAATCCAAGTATCAGCTCTTTGTGCGCAGGCTTTAATTACTTGTTCAAATGCTGTATTAAATTTAATACTAAAAGTACCTTTGGAAACAGTTTTTTTTAGTGATTTAGAAAATTCTAGGGTTTGCAGAGGAAAGACAGCTCTATATTGTGGAGAATGCCAATAGATTTCTTTGGTATCTGGATCACCCATAGGAAACCAACCAGTTCTATATGCTAACAGTAAAGTTGTTGCATTGAATGGTTGATATTCAAGATATTCTAAAATACTTACAGAAACCATATCATTTATGAATGGTAAAATGAGTTTTTACATAAGAAATACCTTTCTTTATTGAAAATTCCTCTTGGTCGGTTTTTGGAATTACCCAAGGTATTTTTTGATATATATCTTTTGAATACGGTAAGTAGTCCGGAAATAATTCACTCCATTCATCATTCCATTCGCCTACAAATTCAAATGAATCTATAGTAAATTCTTTGAATTCTGATAATATATCTATGTGATGTTGTGCTACCATAGGAACATCTGTCATTTGCCAGAACTGAGCATTATTTTGGGATATTCTTAGGCATTCTTGTATTAACTCTTTTGTAAATGCTCTTCTTTTATGATGTTTCTTTTTAATCCATGGGTCTGGAAAAAAACTAAAGAATGAGGAAATTGAATCATCTTGTAAAAAAGACAATCCATTGGGTAAAGAATACCAAATGGCGCTAATATTAGGAAGTGATTCACCTTGAATAACTTCATGTATCCAATCTACTGGAAGTTTTCTTACTTCTAAACCTAATATATTATCTTCTGTATGTTGATAAGCAAATTGTAACATACATGTCCCCCATCCACAACCTAAATCTAAAATATTGGGTGGATTACCATTATTAAAATGGTCTAGCCAATTTATTGTATCAATCAAGGGCGGATAAAATTTGGGAATTGCTCCTAATGCATGTAAAGGGAAATATACATTAGATGCATTATGATGTCTGCTTCTTGGCTTAGGATATTTTTTTGAGTCGATAATTAACATTGTCTATATAGAGATAATTCTATTTTTTGATAAAAGTAGTAAACAGTTTAATGTCTGATGCAGGTTTTGGTTGAACCGGCAATTTGATATATCCTCCATTTAGCCATAATTGAACTTGATCACTATAATGAGAACTTAATGGTTCACCGGAAGAGCCACCAGGAAGAACACAATACATCACTGAGTCTTGCATATCAGATACTATTCTCATGGAAGCGCCAAGTACTTGTTTAAATGGATTATTCATTGCCCATGAACCATTATTTAGTGTTGTATTATTTCCTGAATGTGGAAATGGTCCATGTGTAACAACCGGTTTCATCAATGAACTTTTACTGAATAAATGTTCTAGGGTGATTGTATGTAAATATCTATATTTCCAAGTATTTATATCATCACTTTTATAAATAGTAGTTCCTTGTTTTACAGCCCTTATAAAAGCTTTATAGATAATCTCGGATTTATCTTCAATTTTATTCTTTGTATGATAATCATCAAACCAATGATTCCATTTTTCAGGAGATTCTTCTAAACATTGTAATAGTATTCTGGTTGGAAAACTAGCAATATGTTTATATTCTTTATTTATATGTTCTGGTAATTGATCTGAAAAAATAGATGTAAATAGATTATCTATTAACAGAGTATATATAGCTGGTTCAACATCTTGATTAGTTATAAAACACTTCCATTTTTTTAATTTTTCTAAAGCTCTTTTAGCATGTACCGGCATAAATTTCTTTTTTTGCACTAGTATTGGCAACACTTTAGCTAATATATCTTCAGCATAAGGAGAATGCACATCATATTGAAGAAACTGAGCATCTCTTACATCATATTCATCAAATTGTTGTAAAGCTAGTTCAAGTCGTTTGGCTCTGGAAGATGGTTCCCACAATGATGAGTGATAAAATGGAGGATGTTTAAGTAATGGATTATTAGCTGATGCAATGAATTTCTTTTCTCTATTATATAGCGAATATGAATGCTTAGGCAATTCTGTAGATTTATGTATTCCTTGCCAAGAATATTCTGGAATCCAGCCTGGTGAAGGAATATTTGGATTAGCTTTGGGGCCTCTTATTGGTAATATACCAACAGTTGCTCCAGCAATTGTTCCATATATATCGCCATATACAAAGTTTAAGCATGGAGCCCCCCAGGTTAGGAAACCTCTTTGAAAATCAGACCAATTATCTGATTTCATCATCCTATAAATTGCTAAAAACTCATCAGTGATAGCATTCCCTGTCCATTCATAACTCATGCAATAATTTGTAAAAATATTCTTAATTCTTTTTGTAGTATCGTTGTTTTTAATCAAGGAAATTGGTGATGCATCAGAGATAATAGCAGATCTTTTGCTATAGCGAATATCATAAATCAGAGGTTCATCATTTTTTATATTGATCGTATCTCTTTTATATTTAAACTTTACAGAGTCACCTGTATTTGTAAAGTAATAGTTGTTATTGTATTGAGAAGTTTTTTCAATAAAATAATCAAAATCATCAGCCATCATATTTGTTATTCCCCAACTAACCGATGAATTTCTTCCTGAAATTATGATAGGAAGTCCTGGCATGCTAACTCCCAATACATTTAATCCCGGACATGATAAATGACATTGATACCATTTAGCGGGTAATCCAAGTTTCAAATGTGGATCATTTGCAAGAATAACCGATTTATCTTGTAGATTCTCAGCATTTTTTCTCATAACCCAAGCATTGCTTCCAATGCCATCTGATGATAGCCCCAAATATGTTCGAGCATTTGTAAACGTTTTTGTTTTATGCTCAATATCTGCCAAATAATCAGTATCTACATTTGAAAGAGATGATATTTCATTAGATGATGGAACTGTATTTTGTGATTCATATTGATAAACTGTATGAGCATCATTACTTGGAATCATTTGTAAAGCTAATTGTACTCCAAATTTATCAGCCAATTCTCCGATTGCTATATCGCTCCACATACTCGTATTCATTTCTACAGCCATTAATCTACCAATGATAATACAATCAGTGGGATGCCACTCTTTAGGTTGATAGCTTAATGCACCAAATTCAAATGGCAAAGCTTCTGGATGTTCTTTTAAATAGTAGTTTACCCCTTCAGAATATGCTTCTAACATAAACTTTGTTGTTTTACTTGATTTATTATATAATTTCTCTGCTAAAGGAACTAAACTTAACATTCTCATAAATTTATCAGTTTCTAATGCTTCTTTGCCAAAAATCTCTGATAATAATCCCCTTCCTGTTCTTCGTATAATATCCATTTGCCATAATCTATCTTGGGCATGTGCATAGCCCATAGCAAAAAATACATCATGTTCATTTTTTGCTATGATATGAGGAATATTAAATTTATTGCGATAAATAAATGCACTGTCGAATATCTTGGAACTTATCTGTTCTTCACCCTTTTTGATAGAAGTACGTGTTACTATAAAAAAAGAAAAAAAAGCTAAAGCTATACCACAAATAACAAGTGAAATACTTAATGCTAATGAATTATTTACCAGTTTATTCAACATATCAATAAAAAAGAAGAGATATAATATTTTTACAAAGTATTATGGCTAGCAACAATATGAAGTAATTGTGAAATGTCTGAAAGGATATAATCTGCTTTGATATTTTGATTGCCAAATGAATCACCATATTGAGCAAATGCAGTATGCATTCCTACATTTTTAGCTCCAACCATGTCTCTTTCTACCCAATCACCAACCATTATTGCTTCATGAGGTTCTATTCCAAGTTTTTCTAAAGCTGTTCTAAAAGGGACTGGACTTGGTTTTCTTTCTTTCGTGTCATCGAAGGTTACTACAACATCAAAAGTATGATGAAAATTAATATGACATAAACGTAACCAGGCTTCTCGGGCGGGTGCATCCGAAACAATTGCTAATTTTATATTTGATTTTACTAAACTCATTATGGTGGCTGTAACGTGCGGATATGGTTTTAATGCAGCTTCTCTTGCTCTTCTGTAAGCAATTATACCTGCAGAAAGTATTCTATAATCTAAATATCCTAACTGTTGTTGCAAAAGTTCATCAAATACTTTTTGATATTCTATACCTTGAGCATCATATATACTATTTATATGAGCTTTCATTTGGTCTTTACTGAGTTCTAAGCCTGCATCCATCATAGCAACAATAGCAGCATCAATAGCTAATTGCTTCATAGCCATAAAATCTACTAATGTATTGTCTAAATCAAATATTACTGCTTTTATCATATTATTGCCTGATTATAACAAGAATTGTAATGCCAAATGAATTTTAACTAAATGAATATGTATTTTAGTTACTATCAATGTTTCATGATATCATAAAATAATTTTCATTATTTGATGTGACATGATTAAAAATAATTGCTCAAAATTACAAAAATGACGCTAAAGGGCGTAGTTCTATCTAGGAATATATTTATGAAAATCGTAAATCCATTTGAAGCATTACAATGTTTGCAATCTGGCAATAGTGTATATGTTCAAAGTGCTGCTGCAGCTCCACAATTATTGATTAATGCAATGATACAGCATAAAGATAGACTTCAAAATGTAAAAATTATGCAATTACATACAGAAGGTGCAGCACCTTATGCAGCCAAAGGGATGGAAAAACATTTTACTATTACTGCTTTTTTTATAGGATCTAATATTAGAGAGGCTGTTCAATCCGGAAGGGCTAATTATTTACCTGTTTTTTTAAGTGAAGTCCCATTATTATTTAGACGAAATATTCTACCAGTTGACATTGTTTTGATAAATGTTTCTACGCCTGATAAACATGGATATTGTTCTTTGGGTGTGTCTGTAGATGTTTCAAAAGCTGCTATTGAAAAGGCATCTATAGTTATTGCTCAAATTAATCAAGCTATGCCAAGAACTCATGGTGATGGTTTTATACATATAGATGATATAGATTATGGTATAGAGTGTTATGAAGAATTACCAGAGCATAATGAAAGCTCTTTACATGATATTCATAAAAGTATAGGTCAGAATGTAGCAACGCTTATCGAGGATGGAGCAACATTGCAATTAGGTATTGGCTCTATTCCAGATGCTGTTTTATCTTATTTACATAATCATAAAAATCTAGGAATTCATACAGAAATGTTCTCTGATGGTATTATTCCATTAGTAGAAAAAGGAGTGATCAATGGCAATAATAAGACAGTACATCCTGGTAAAATTGTAACAGGTTTTGTAATGGGCACCAAAAAATTGTATGATTTTGTTGATGATAATCAAGGTGTAGTATTTTTAGATATTGCCTATGTAAATGATACAGATGTAATAAGAAGAAATCCTAAAGTAACAGCAATCAATAGTGCTATAGAAGTTGATATTACTGGTCAAATATGTGCTGATTCTATTGGTAGCAAAATGTATTCCGGTGTTGGTGGACAAATGGATTTTATCAGAGGAGCTTCTTTATCTGAAGGTGGTAAACCTATTATAGCATTACCATCAACCACGCATAAAGGAGAAAGCAGAATTGTGCCATTCTTAAAACCAGGTGCAGGTGTTGTTACAACCAGATCACATGTTCATTATATTGTTACTGAATATGGCATTGCTCATTTATTCGGTAAAAATCTAAAAGAAAGGGCAGAGATTCTTATATCAATTGCGCATCCTGATCATAGAGAACTGTTAGAAAAACACTACTTTGAAAAATCAGTGTGATCTGGAATAAGCTAAAGATATTCGTTTATCAATATCCGCTTGTTTCATAAGAATTTGGGTCTGCTCCCCTTTTGCTATGATTATATTATGTTTTGGTATAACTGCTATAAATTCTGAGAGTATTTTTGATCCATTATATTCCTTAATGATAGCAGTAATCTCTACTGTTTCTCCGATGGAAGCCATAGATATATGCTGAATAGAAATTCCAGCTCCAATTGCTTGATCATCAGTTTCAAAATAAGGTTCAATAGCTTTCCTAGAAGCTAATTCAGCATGATATACCAACCAAAAAGTTGAATATACAGGATGAATTTGTTTATTGTCTAATATTGCTGTCATTTCTTCTGTTATGCAAATACTCAATGTAAACTGCGCATTTAAAATGTTGGGTCGCATAGAACTGCTCTGATTATTGTATTTTTGTAAAAATGATACTCTCTAAAATACTAATGTACGCTTCATGAAAGTTTCTTTTTATACTCTTGGATGTAAATTAAATTACTCTGAAACATCTCAATTGCAAGATCAATTTCAACAAAATGGACATGAAATTGTTCAATTTGGTGAGTCAACAGATATTGTTATTGTAAATACATGTACTGTAACAGAGAATGCTGATACTGAGTGTCGAAAAATTATTAGAAGAGCATTAAAAACATCTCCTGATGCATTTATTGGTATTACTGGTTGTTATGCTCAATTACAACCAGAAGAAATCGCTTCGATAGAAGGAGTTGATGCTGTTTTTGGTACTGCTGAAAAATTGAAGATCAATTCATTAATAACAGATTTTACTAAAAAAGATACACCAAAAATTTATGTTGATGAGCTTTTAGAGCCTAGTTTTGATTATGCTCAATCTGCAGATACAGACAGTAGAACAAGAGCTTTTTTGAAATTACAAGATGGTTGTAATTATTCATGTAGTTTTTGTACTATTCCAAAAGCTAGGGGTGCAAGTAGAAGTATGCATTTTGATGATATCATTAATAGAATTACTTCATTAGAACATCAAGGTTTTCATGAGATCATTTTATCAGGTATCAATTTAGGAGATTACAAAGACTCGGAAGGCAAGAAATTTAAGGATATTCTTACTCTTATTTCATCTTTGGATATTCCTGTTCGCTTTAGAATTGGTTCTATAGAACCTAATCTAGTTGACAATGAGATATTGTCTATTATTGCCGATTCTACTAATATAGTCCCTCATATCCATATCCCATTACAAAGTGGATCTTCAGAAATACTTAGAAAAATGCGTAGACGATATACATCTAATCAATATAAAGATCTAGTGCATTCAATTCGCGAATATTTACCACAAGCTTGTATAGGTGCAGATGTAATTGTGGGCTTTCCAGGTGAAACTGATGCTCATTTTGAAGAAACCTTTACATTTATTCAGGAATTACCTTTTTCATATTTGCATGTGTTTACATATTCTGAAAGAGAGCTAACGCCTGCTGCAGCTTATGATCATAAAGTACCAATGCATATTAGAAAATTAAGAAATCATAGACTTAGAAATTTATCTTCTCTTAAGAAAAAAGAGTTTTATCAATCCCAGATTGGTATGAATAAAATCGTTATTCCAGAATCATATGATCATTCAAATGGCATGTGGATTGGATGGTCTGAAAACTATATAAGAACTCAATTTCATGCTGCTCCCTCTATTGTACAATCTCCAATTTCTGTGAGATTAGATAGTTATGATGAAAAACTTGAAATCGTTCATGCCTCTCCTCTTCATTCATTTGTAGAACATCCTCATAAACAATTTATTCCTTTACTTATTCAGTGATAGAAATGAGTAATAGAATAGCAATTGTTTTTTCCATTGAATATAATGGCACTCAATATTCTGGCTGGCAAAAGCAACAAAATGGAAAAAGTATTCAAGGTATCATAGAGGAAGCTTTATGTTCTATAACATCGCTTCCACTTTCTATTATTGGATCTGGAAGAACAGATGCAGGAGTTCATGCTAAATCTCAAATAGCACATACTAAATTAGATCCTTCCGATATTTCTATTCCAATAGATAAATTACAAAAAGCTCTCAATAGCAAATTACCTAAAGACATAAGAATTAATGGTTTGTGTACAACAACTTCCGATTTTCATTGTACAAAACATGCAATGTATAGAGAATATTCTTATACTATTTCTACAAAAGAGTCTGTATTTGATAAAGATTTTACAACATATATCAAATATCCATTTGATGAAGATAAATTATTAGATATAGGAAGAATATTTTTAGGGACACATGATTTTACATCATTTTCAAAAAATAATCCATCAACTAGTTCTTATGTTTGCGATGTCTCGGTTTGTGAATGGAAACAGTTGAAACATATGAATTACTATAGATTACATATTGGAGCAAATAGATTTGTTTATGCAATGGTACGCTCTTTAACAGGAACTATGATTGATTATGCTCGAGGAATCATTACGAAAGAAGACATCTTATATAGATTAGAAAATCCCTCTAGAAATCCGTCCATAAAAAGAAGTGCAATTGCTCCAGCATCAGGGTTAGTCCTAGAAAAAATAATATATCCAGAATTATTCGGCATTCATTTTTGATATGAAAACTGAACATGATCAAAATCATCAATATTTTATGTCTTTAGCTTTAGAACAAGCAAGGATTGCATATGAATGTGGAGAGGTTCCTATAGGAGCTATTATTGTTCATAATGGAGTAGTAATTTCAACTGGATATAATAAAACTGAGCAATTACAACAAAGCTCTGCTCATGCAGAGATTGAGGCTATTGAATTAGCATGTACATATCTTGGCACTAGACGTTTACACAATACCCAGTTATATGTTACACTAGAACCATGTTCTATGTGTGCTGGAGCCATTATATTAGCAAGAATACCTACAGTCATTTATGGTGCAAAGGATATAAAATCTGGTGCCGTACACTCTTTATATACACTTTTACATGATACAAGACTTAATCATCAATGCACTGTAATTGATAATATATTGGGTATGGAATCTCAAGAATTATTGTCTTCCTTTTTTTCGTCATTAAGAGCTGGAACAATAAAGAAAAGTTCAGATATTTTAAAAAAGATATAATATGTCTACAACAGTATATACGTCTGGATTATATTTTATACCTACACCAATAGGTAATTTAGAAGATATTACTATACGTGCATTGCGTTTATTCTCTGCTGCAGATATAATTGCTTGTGAAGATACTCGAGTGACTGGACAATTATTAAAACAATATAAGATCACTCCCAAACAACTTGTAAAATGCCATGAACACAATGAAAAATCAATAAGTATAGAATTATGTAAGGCTGTTCAACAAGGCAAATTAGTGTGTTATTGTAGTGATGCTGGAATGCCTTTAATGTCTGACCCAGGACATATTCTTCTTCAAACTGCTATAGAATATAAGATTGTATATACTGTATTACCGGGACCTTCTGCCCTTTTGCCTGCATTGGCAATGAGTGGGTTTTCAACAGAGTCATTTACTTTTTTAGGTTTTCCTCCTCATAAAAAAGGAAGAAAAACATTTATAGATTCCCTAGAATCACATCTAAATACAATTATTCTCTATGAATCCCCACATAGATTGCTTTCCCTATTAGAGGATTTATCCACACATAAAACACTAAAAAATAGAAAACTGTATATTGTTAGAGAAATCTCAAAGAAATTTGAACAAGGATATTTTGGCTTGCCTATAGAGTGTTTAGAAATATTAACAAGCCAAGGTATAAAAGGAGAATTTGTTGTAGTTCTTTCTGATTGCTTTTAAGGAGATGAATTCTATGTTTATAACTTTTGAAGGTATAGATGGCAGTGGGAAGTCTACTCAAATCAATTTATTGGCTAACTCATTAACTGAATTGAATTATACCGTGAAAGTTCTTCGAGAGCCAGGAGGAAATGTATTAAGTGAAAATATTCGAAATTTATTGCTTCATACTGATGATATTGTAGAGCCACGTTGTGAATTATTACTTTTTACAGCAGCTAGAGCACAATTAGTAAGCAGAGTAATTAAACCTGCTCTTGATAATGGTGAAATAGTTTTATGTGATAGATATATTGATTCATCCGTTGCTTATCAAGGTTATGGACGCCAATTACCAATCGATGACATTCATCATATAAATACATT
>JALRHN010000062.1:0-5278 GCA_023259575.1 Candidatus Kapaibacterium sp.
CCATCGAGAAAAATACTCTAGATTGTCCTAATAACATAACCAAAATAACTGATGAATAACCAGCAAGGATAGCAATTATAATTGCTTCTTGAAGCCATTGATAAGGAGTTCTCATAATTGCTAAAGCAACCGGCGCTGCTTCACCTGCAAAGTTCTTATAATTCTCTAAACCAGTCATAACATGTGCAAAAAGAACATATAAGATTGTACAAATAATCAAAGAACCAAGAATACCAATCGGCATATCCCTTTGTGGATTTTTTGCCTCTTGTGCTGCTGTAGAAACCGCATCAAATCCAATAAAAGCAAAAAATACAACTGCAGCACCAGTAACAATTCCAGACCAACCAAAATGTTGGAATACTCCGGTATTTTCTGGAATATAAGGTGTATAATTTGCTGGGTTTATATAAGCCCATCCCAAACCAATAAATACAAGAACAACAGCTAGCTTTAGGCCAACAACAATTCCATTCATTTTAGCAGATTCTTCGGTTCCACGAATCAACAGTAATGACATCATAACAGTAATAAATACCGCAGGCAAGTT
This sequence comes from Candidatus Kapaibacterium sp., assembly GCA_023259575.1. GTDB lineage: Bacteria > Bacteroidota > Ignavibacteria > Kapaibacteriales > UBA961 > UBA961. Next base: position 551 of record JALRHN010000062.1, read on the forward strand.
TATGATGCCATGAATCAGAGTACCATCCGGCATGGCAACTGGGGTTTCCCATGGAGACATCGTTAATTGAGCAGGTAAAGCCCAATCATGCATATGAAGGAGTTTAACAAGATATTTAGACCAACTTATAGCAACTGTTGCAGCTCCAACTGCATATTCCAAAACAAGATCCCATCCAATTATCCAAGCCATGAATTCACCCATGGTTGCATAAGAATACGTATATGCACTTCCAGCAATTGGAATCATTGATGCAAATTCTGCATAGCATAAACCAGCAAAAGCACATCCTAAGGCAGCAACTGCAAATGAAATTGTTACAGCAGGGCCAGCATTATTTGCTGCCGCAATGCCTGTTAAAGAAAATAAACCAGCACCAATAATAGCTCCAATACCAAGCAATACAAGATTTAGTGGGCCAAGAGTTCTTTTAAGCGTATGATCTTCACCATGACCATCAGCTTCTCTTTGCAATGATTGCAAAGATTTAGTAAGAAAAAGAGGATTCGAAGAGGCCATAGATGCCTTCCTTACATTTATTAAAGTATATTCGGAAAAATCACAAATTAATCTTATTTATAAGCTATACTACGCAAAAATAGGAAGAGAAACTGTTTTACCAAGTTGTTTCATAAATACAGTCTCTTTTTTCACAGCAATTGTTTTTCTATTTGGTTTTAAGGCATAACAAAAGTATTTTTGCCTTCTGATTTTTTAGAGTATATATACTTTAAGATATTTATTTGGTCTCGTCGCCTAGTGGCTGGGCTGGGCTCTGCAAAAGCCCCTACAGCGGTTCGAATCCGCTCGAGACCTCAAGACTAAACAAGGATTAGCACCTTGTATCAATTTATTTATCGGAATGATTATGGCATCTACAGCAGATTTGCGAGTTGGAGCATTCTTAAAGTATAATGGCGAACTTTGCCAAGTGCTAGAAAGCGAACATCGTACTCCAGGCAATTTACGTGCATTTTATCAAGTAAAATTACGTGTTCTTAGAACTGGCAAATTACTCGAAAACCGTTATCGCTCTGGTGAGACAATTGAATTTGTTCGTGTAGAAAAAAGAGATTTCCAATATCTATACAGAGATGGAGATTCTTATGTATTTATGGATACATCAAGCTATGATCAAATTCCTGTTGATTCAATTATCGTTGGTAATGCCGCGAAATTGATGAAAGAAAATCAAGAAGTTCAACTTACTTTTGACGAAGTATCAGTATTAAATGTAGAATTACCATCACATGTTCAATTACGCGTTGTCCATACAGAGCCTGGTGTTCGCGGCGATACAGCAACGAATGTATTAAAACCAGCAACTGTAGAAACTGGCGCTTCAATTCAAGTTCCAATTTTTGTTAATGAAGGCGATTTACTTCGTATAGATACTAGAACAGGCGAATATATTGAACGCGTTAAAGAGTAATAGTTCAGACACTTATAAAAGAGCGTGATTGCTGAACTGATTTCAGTTGCACGCTTTTTTTATTCTATAATCGGAGATATTCATGGATTTACAATATTTAAAAGAGTTACTAGCTATTTTTGATGCTAGTTCTGCAACGGATCTAATGATCGAAGAAGATGGTTGTTCAGTATCTCTTTCACGTAGGCCCACAGAGCCAACTCATGTTTATGGATCTTTCCCACAACAAGTCCCTATCCAGACTCCACATATACAAGCACCTGTGCATTCAGCTCCTGTAGAAGCACCAGTTGCAGCAGTTTCAGCCAATACACATTCAATTTTATCTCCAATAGTTGGTACTTTTTACAATGCACCAAATCCAGATTCACCTCCATATGTTTCTGTTGGCGACCACATTTCTGTTGGCCAAAAATTATGCATTGTGGAAGCAATGAAATTGATGAATGAAATTGAAAGTGATGTTTCTGGTACTATTATCAAAGTAATACCAAACAATGCACAACCTGTTGAATATGATCAACCTCTCTTTATTATTCAGCTAGACTAATTTTTCGATTGTTCGAATATTCTGTACAACTGAGAAAAACTTCTAATGATAAAAAAAGTACTCATAGCAAATAGAGGCGAAATCGCACTGCGTGTAATTAGAGCATGTAAAGAGCTTGGAATTAAAACCGTAGCAGTGTATTCAACCGCTGATAAAACTTCATTACATGTCCGCTTTGCAGATGAAGCAGTTTGTATTGGCCCTCCGGCTGGTAGAGACAGCTATTTACACTTTCCTGCAATTATCACAGCGGCTCAAATAACTGGCGCAGATGCAATTCATCCTGGTTATGGCTTTTTAGCTGAAAACAATACCTTCGCAGAAATATGCAAAGAAATTGGTATTATTTTCATTGGCCCAAGTGCTCATGCTATTGCCAATATGGGCAATAAATCTGTTGCTAAGGAAACCATGAAAGCAGCTGGTGTACCCGTTGTTCCTGGCAGCGATGGCATAGTAGATTCTATTGAACAAGCTAAAGAAATTGCCGAATCAATGGGATATCCTGTTATGATTAAGGCTGTTGCTGGTGGAGGCGGCAAAGGCATGCGTTTTGTTCCCAATCCTGATGAAATAGAAAACTTATTCATTATGGCAAGAAATGAAGCAGAATCAGCTTTTAATAATCCAGATGTATATATAGAGAAATTTATCGAGCAACCACGCCATATTGAATTTCAGGTATTTGGTGATACTCATGGCAATGCAATACATTTGAATGAAAGAGAATGTTCTATTCAAAGACGTCATCAAAAATTGATAGAAGAAACTCCATCACCAATTATGACGCCTGAATTACGCTCAAAAATGGGTGAAGCCTCAGTTAAAGCTGTAAAAGCAGTTAATTATGAAGGTGCTGGAACATTTGAATTCTTAGCTGATGATAAACAAAACATCTATTTTATGGAAATGAATACTCGAATTCAAGTTGAACATCCTGTAACCGAAATGGTTACCGGACTTGATTTAGTGAAAGAGCAAATTTTAGTAGCTGGTGGAAACTCCCTTTCGCTACAAAGCGCGCCTCCTATTAGACATTCGATTGAGTGTCGTATTAATGCTGAAGATCCTTTCCATGATTTTCGTCCTTCCCCTGGTATGATTAAAACCGTAAATTTCCCTGGTGGACATGGAATTAGAGTAGATTCACATATCTATCAAGGGTATATTATTCCTCCTTATTATGATTCATTACTTGCTAAGCTTATTAGCTTTGCTCCTACAAGACTAGAAGCAATCGCAAAAATGCGCAGAGCACTTGATGAATTTATTATTGAAGGCGTACACACTACTATTCCTTTTCATCGTGCAATGATGGATAATCCAGATTTTATTTCAGGTGATTTTGATACTAAATATCTTGATACACATGGCTGGCAAAAAAAGAACTAATTATATTGAATCAAAGGTATACTATGAATTTTCCTGCAGAACTTAAGTACACAAAAGATCATGAATGGATTCGTGTAGAAGGTAATATTGGCACTATTGGTGTTACAGAGCATGCCCAAGGTGAGCTTGGTGATGTTGTTTATTTAGATATATCAGATTCTTTAAGCTCTATTGAAAATGGAGAAGTATTTGGTACTATAGAAGCAGTAAAAACTGTTGCTGATTTATTTGCACCAGCAAGTGGGAAAGTAATAGAAGTAAATAGAGCTTTAAATGATGCACCTGAAATGGTAAATCAAGATTGTTATGGTGATGGTTGGCTTATTAAGATTGAATTATCGGATCCATCTGAATTAGATGCTTTAATGAATGTAGATGACTATAAAGCTCTAGTTGGCCATTAATTTTTGTTCGATCCCGAACATCAAGCCTTTGAATTTCTGTTCAAAGGCTTTTTTATTTTTTTATAGCATGTGCAAATTGAAGTGACCCGTTTTTATCCATGATATGGATTAATAATACTTGAGAACTAATCGTCAATGCCGCAAAACCACCATTCGTTGCTGCAAATATAGAATGTTCTCCATAAGAAGTATCCCTTGAACCACCTCCGGCCCCAGATGTTAAATGTATAAAGGCATCATTAGGATTATGTATCAATTGCATATCGTGATCATGACCACACATATATAAACTTACCTTATGTTTATCTAATATTGGTTTAATATGTTTAAGCATGAATTGTTGATCTTTATAGACACCATATGATCTCATCATATGATGCCCTGTTACTATTTTCCAATCTGCTTTTGAATTCTGCAATGCTTTTTCAAGCCACTCTAATTGTTCTTCCTGTTTTCCTTTTGTAAAAGGAGTAGTATCTATTGCAAATAGCTCTACAGTTCCATTACCAGCTTGAAAAATTGTAGAATAATAATGTGAAGGCATATGCCATATATTATTGATTTTAGCATATTCTATTTGCGCCTCTGTATTCCCTCGATGATCATGATTTCCTAAAATTGCATACCACGGTTTTTGAATAAATTTTCCTGTATATATATCTTCAAATTTAGTTTTCCATTGCCTATCATGAACCGATTCCACACCACTACCATAAATATTATCCCCAGTTGAGATAATTGCTTGTATAGGATTTTTTTCTGCATATGTATTCATTCCTAAGGCTACTTCTTTTTGGAGAGATCCACCTGTTCCCCAATCACCAAGCACCAAGCATCTAAATGGGATTTCATCGCCAAAATCTTGAATATCCTTATATTGTCTTGGCTCTTTTGGTGCATTCTTTACTTCAGACGCCAATAATTCATATATGTTTACAAGTGGAATACTT